>JBJERG010000104.1:0-6954 GCA_051882155.1 Ruminococcus sp. | reverse complement strand
GAAAAATAAAGCCGCAGCCTTACAAAAATACACGCAGCTGCGACTTTTATTATAACATGATTACGAAAAAAGTACAAGGCTTTTTTGCCTTTTTCACAAACTTTTCGGAAAGTGTAAAATTATTCACATTTTCACAGCCATACTTTGTGCATTCTCTGTCACGCAAGAATAAACGCACATACAGAAATCAAAGCTGTAAGCAGTACTGCGCCAAGTATCAGTGCAATTCTCTTCCACAAGGATTTCCCGGCACGGGGCTGAATTTCCTCCATAAGCATCTGTGCAGCTGCTTCTGTAAGTTCCGGCGGAAGCTGCGTAACTCCGGGTCTGAGGTAAAACACAGCCTTCTCAAAATAATCTCCTCCCGGCGATCTCACCTCAATAATTTTTTTATGCACGCCTTTTACCATTTCTACCCTCTCCTTTGCTATGTTGTTGTGTACATGAAGTATGCACCGGTTTTGCGTGTGTTAATCACATGAAATGCGTTTTCAACAGTTCTGTGTTTAAAAGTCGAAAAATTCGGTTGAAAACTCTGTGGAAAAAGTGGAAAACCTCGATTTTAGTATTCTTTTGTCATTGTGGAATTTTCTGTAATGTCACTTTCCTGTCGGACGAATCTGCCGGAGAAAGACAACGGGGATTTTTTGCTTCTTCGTCCTTGACAGCTTATTGCTGAAATGATATAATAAAGAGTGTATATCTCCGCATATTCTGCTTAAAAATGAAAAGAATAGTATCATTACTTCCGGCAGTGAAAGGAGATAGCGCCATGGGCAAAAATAAAAACAGCAGTTCCAAAGAAAATACAAAAGATCCTTCCCAGGAGCAGCTTGACCAGGCTGAAATAATAGAGGAAACAGGAAGCGTTCGTTCACAGAACGCAAAGCATCTGATACACTGTCTGACGATCATAGGTCAGATAGAAGGACATGACGTCCTGCCGCCTCAGAATAAAACAACCAAATATGAGCATATTATGCCCGCTCTTGTTGCTGTTGAACAGGACAGAAGCATTGAAGGTCTGCTGATCCTTCTGAATACAGTGGGCGGCGATGTTGAAGCAGGTCTTGCCATTGCTGAAATGATAGCTGGCATGAGAATACCTACGGTTTCTCTTGTTGTAGGCGGCGGTCATTCTATCGGTGTGCCTCTTGCGGTAAGCGCACGTCATTCCATGATAGTTCCGTCAGCTTCAATGACCCTTCACCCTGTACGCACAAACGGTCTTGTTCTCGGAGTACCCCAGACTATGAAGTATCTCTCTCAGATACAGGACCGCATCACAGGATTTGTGGCGAAAAACAGCCGCATACCTGAAGACAAGCTGATCTCTCTTATGCACAGCACCGAATCAATGACAACGGATCTCGGCACCATTATCACAGGCGAAGAAGCGGTAGAGCTTGGGCTTATTGATGAAAAAGGCTCCCTCAGCGACGCACTGGACAGGCTCTATTCCATGATAGAAAATGAGGGTGTGCGTTACCCGGACAGTAAAACGCAGCTTAAAACAGAAAGGAAATCAAGTGGCAAAGAAAAATGAATCCCAACCGATTCCTGAAATGGATATTGATACCGCAAAGGAAATCGAAAATAAAGCTCTCTCAAAGCTGAAGCGGCACGGACTTGTAAAAAGAACGGAGGACGACGATAAAAGTCCGGATAAATTCCGGGCTGCGGTTCTTTTTGTTGTAATGATATTATTTATCCTTCTTGTATTCGTGGAAGGCAGCGCAGGCTGGAATCTTATCCACAGAATCATAAGAGGATTTTTCGGAGTTACATCTCTTCTGGTACCTGTTCTTATCGGAATGGCTGCCTGGAGAGCTGATTCCGACTACGAAAACGACGTCATTCAGGCTACACCTAAATGGAATATTATTATCACTGTCATTATCGCCGGTGCTGTACAGATTCTTTTCAACGGCAGCGCAGGAGAAGCAAGCTTTATAAGCTACATAAAGTATCTCTATGAAGACGGAATCGCAAACACCTTCGGAAGCGGCGGTGTTATAAGCGCTGTTCTTGCCTATCCTCTGCTCACCTTCCTCGGCACAACAGGAGCACGTATTGTAATTGTTCTTCTGCTTCTGACACTGATGTTCTGGATCTCAAAAAAGAGTCCAAAGGATCTCATTTACATGATGACTCATCCCTTCAGCAGCGTTGAAAGCGATGATGAGGAGGAGAACGAAGACGAATTCAGCGTTCCTATGGATTATGTCCACGGTGATGAAGAGAGAACTGAAAAAAGGCATATGCCAATAAGCCGGAGGATCCGAAGCTTTTTCTTCCCGGACAGCGATGATAATTATACGGACGATACCGCTGCTGAGTCAGAGGCGATTCCGGTACGCACATATAAGGCTGATTATCCCGAGGATAATCATGAGGAATACTATCCGCCGGAAGTTCCCTATGAGGAAAATTCCCGGTATGAGGAGAATATGTTTTATGAAAACGCTCCTCAGCCTAAGGATACCCGCAGAACGCCTATTGATGATATAATTCAGGATACATATAATCCCAACACAGCACCGCCTGCGGGTATTGACCAGGGATTTAAAACACCCTACGGAATGCCGGTAAAGGAAGAAAATACAGGCGAAAATCCGGAGCAGCCTCAGAAGCCTGTTCCGGCACAGGCAGTTTATATTATACCGCCTATGAATTTCCTTAAAAAGGGAACCATTCTCACCAACAATGCAAAAACCCGTGAGGAAATGTCTGAAAAGGCAGCTGTGCTTGTGAATACACTCAAAAGCTTTGGCGTTGAGGTGCGTATATCATCCATATGCCCCGGACCTTCCGTAACACGGTATGAGATACAGCCTGCCGCAGGCGTAAAGGTATCAAAAATCACAAATCTTGCAAATGACATTGCCATGAATCTGGCGGCTGACAGCGTCCGCATTGAAGCGCCTATTCCGGGAAAGCCTGCCATAGGCATTGAAGTTCCCAACACAACAAAGGATACTGTATCCCTCCGTGACATTCTGGAAAGCGACGCATTTAAAAATTCAAAAAGCAAGCTTGCCTTTGCAGTGGGCAAGGATATTGCAGGCAGTGCAATTGTGGGCGACGTTGCAAAAATGCCTCACATGATCATTGCAGGTGCAACAGGCTCAGGAAAATCCGTCTGCACAAATTCCATTATCATGAGTATTCTCATGAATGCAACTCCCGACGAGGTAAAGCTTATCCTTATCGACCCGAAAATCGTTGAATTCCGTGTATACGAAGGCATTCCTCATCTGCTTATACCTGTTGTAACAGACCCCAAAAAGGCTGCCGGCGCACTTAACTGGGCAGTTCAGGAAATGCTCCGCCGCTACAAGCAGTTTGCAGAGCTTAATGTCCGTGATATTTACGACTACAATCAGAAGGCGGCAATGCCGGACAGCGGTCTTGACAGAATGCCCCAGATAGTCATTGCAATCGACGAGCTTGCCGATCTTATGATGGCGGCTTCAAAGGAAGTTGAGGACGCAATATGCCGTCTGGCTCAGATGGCTCGTGCCGCAGGTATGCACCTTATCATTGCAACACAAAGACCTACAACAGACATTATCACAGGTCTTATCAAGGCGAATATCCCAAGCCGTATCGCACTTTCCGTTATGTCCCAGATAGATTCAAGAACAATTCTCGACATGGGCGGTGCGGAAAAGCTTCTTGGCCACGGCGATATGCTCTATCTCCCGAATGGTATGCCAAAGCCTGTCCGTGTACAGGGCTGCTATACCTCCACCTCGGAAATTGAACAGGTGGTGGACTTCATCAAAAAGCAGTCCCAGAACAGCTATGACGAAAGCATCATTGAAGAAGTGGAGCAGAATATTCCCGTTACAAAGGCAGACAAGGCTGCCCAGAGCGCTGATATGAACGAACCGGGAAATGACGACGCTCTCATAGAACAGGCTATTGAATATGTGGTGCAGGCTGGACAGGCGTCCACCTCATCACTTCAGCGCAGACTGAAGATAGGCTACGCCAGGGCAGCACGTATCATGGACGAACTGGAGAACATGAGCGTTATAGGTCCCTATGAAGGCGCCAAACCCAGACGTGTTCTTCTCACTCCTCAGCAGCTTGCGGAGCGGAAGGCACGTATGCAGAAGTAAATGAAAGGAGCTTCACTGAATATGGAAAGCTTTCTTCCTGTCACCTATGAAGAAATGCGCAGCAGAGGCATAAAGCAGCCTGATTTTGTATATGTTACAGGCGACGCCTATGTCGACCACCCAAGCTTCGGAGCTGCTATTGTGTCACGTCTTATAGAGTCACTGGGATTCAGCATATGTATGCTCCCTCAGCCCGACTGGCACAGTACAAGGGATTTCATGCGTTTCGGAAAGCCAAGGCTTGCATTTCTCGTAACAGGCGGAAATATAGATTCAATGGTAGCCCATTACACTGCCGCAAAAAGAAAACGCAGTGATGATATGTATTCTCCCGGCGGAAAGGCAGGAAAACGTCCTGACAGAGCAGTGATAACCTACTGCAGAAAAATACGTGAGGCTTATCCCGATTCTGCCATTGCAATAGGAGGACTGGAGGCTTCTCTCAGACGTTTTGCCCATTATGACTACTGGGACGATAGCGTCCGTCCCTCCGTTCTGGCTGACAGCGGCGCTGACCTTCTCATGTACGGCATGGGTGAGCATCAGATAACAGAACTTTGCAGCAGACTGGGAAAGGGCGAACACATCTCCTCCATAAGAGATATAAGAGGTACCTGCTATATGTGCGATCCTGTGGATACTCCCTATGGCGCCGTTCAGTGTCCCGATTATTCACAGGTATGCTCTGACAAAAAGGCTTATGCCAAGGCAACACGTCAGCAGTACGACCAGCAGGACGAGGTTTACGGAAAAACCGTAATTCAGCGTCACGGCAGTAAAATGCTTGTGCAGAATCCGCCGGCACTTTCTCTGACACAGGAGGAGCTTGACGCAGTTTATAGACTTCCCTTTACAAGAAAGGTCCACCCGATGTACGAAAAAGAAGGCGGCGTTCCCGGCATTGAGGAAGTGCAGTTTTCAATCGCACATAACAGAGGCTGCTTCGGCTACTGCAATTTCTGTTCCATTGCTCTTCACCAGGGCAGACGTGTTACCTGCCGAAGTGAGGAATCCGTTCTGGAGGAAGCAAGAAAAATCACGGAAATGGATAATTTCAAAGGTTATATCCATGACGTGGGCGGTCCGACAGCTAATTTCCGTCACCCTTCCTGCGAAAAACAGCTTAAAGCCGGTATGTGCAAAGGCAAAAAATGCTTAGCACCAACGCCCTGCCCTGCCCTTAAAGCAGACCACACAGAATATCTTGCAATGCTCCGGAAACTGAGAGCACTCCCTAAAGTAAAGCGTGTATTTATAAGAAGCGGCATACGCTTTGACTATCTGCTGGAGGATAAGGACGACAGCTTCTTCAAGGAGCTTGTAAAGGAACACGTAAGCGGTCAGCTTAAAGTTGCTCCGGAACACTGCAGCAATGCAGTCCTTGACAAAATGGGCAAACCCCACATCGAAACCTACAACCGCTTTCAGAAGCGTTTTTACGAAATAACAAAGAGCATCGGAAAGGAACAATATCTTGTTCCCTATCTCATGTCCTCCCACCCGGGCAGTACGCTGAAAGAAGCAATAAGCCTTGCGCTGTATCTCCGGGACCATAATATCCACCCGGAACAGGTGCAGGATTTCTACCCAACGCCCGGCACAATATCCACCTGTATGTACTACACAGAGCTTGATCCCTATACTATGGAGCCTGTTTATGTTCCCAAAACTCCGAAGGATAAGGCTATGCAGAGGGCGCTTTTGCAGTATTACCTTCCGAAAAACCGTGAGCTTGTTCTGGAAGCTCTGAAACGGGCAGGCAGATACGATCTTATCGGCACAGGAAAGGGCTGTCTTGCGGCACCTGAACCCAGAAACAGCCGTTCTGAAGAGAAAGGAGGAAACGGAACATGGCAGAAGAAAAACGCAAAGGAAACACCGCTGCGCAGAAAAAAAGCTCCGGCGCAAAAAACAAAAGACCGGTCAGTTCAAAACATTCAAAAAAGCAGAAGAAAAAAGTATCACAAGCCAATGTGATGATCATAGGCGCTTTGTTCGTTCTGGCTGTGGCATTCATGTACCGTGCCTCCGGCTGTTATATTGACCTGAGTTCCATTCCGGGATTTGATTCTTCCGGTGAACAGAAAAATGAGGACTTGGGAAAACTGACAAACATTCACTTTCTGGACGTAGGACAGGGCGACAGTATCCTTATCTGCGGTTCTGATAAAAATATACTCATTGACGGCGGCGAACGTGACAAAGGTGAAGGAGTCCTTGCAGATATAAAAGAACTGGGTGTAAAAAAGCTTGATTATATTATCGCTACTCATTCTCATTCCGATCATATCGGCGGACTGACAGCTGTGCTCCGGTATGCTGCCGATTATGACGATCTTGATATTGAAGAAATAATAATGCCCGACGTGCCTGAGGAAAATATTCCCACATCTTCAACCTACGGATATTTTCTTGACGGAATAGAAAAAAACAATCTCTCCGTAACATTCGCTGAATACGGAATGACCATAGACATCGGCAGCGGTATTATGACCATATATCCGCCTGTGGAAGGAAAAAAATATGAATCCCTTAATGATTACTCCGTATGTGCATATCTTGAGTGCGGAGAAACTTCCTTTTTCTTCACCGGCGATATGGAAAAGCAGGAAGAAAGAGATATGCTGGAGGCAGGATATCTGAAGGGTGTAAAGGCTTCAGTTCTTAAAGCAGGACATCACGGCAGCGGAACATCCTCATCAGATAAATTCCTCAGCCAGCTTGATCCGGAGTATGTTGTAATATCCTGCGGCTCCGGAAATCAGTACGGTCATCCCCATGAAAACGCTCTGGAACGTTTCAGAAAATATACAGATGAAATATACCG
>JBJERG010000103.1:0-6975 GCA_051882155.1 Ruminococcus sp. | reverse complement strand
TTCAAGCATATTGCAGCTCCTTTTTAATGCGGCAGATGTTGTTGTTGTTGGCAAATTTGCAGGCGACAACTCACTTGCTGCGGTAGGTTCAACAACTGCTCTTATAAACCTTCTGACAAATCTTTTTATTGGATTATCTGTTGGTGCTAACGTAACTGCTGCACGATTTTATGGCGGAAGATCTGACGAAGAACTGAATAAAACAGTTCATACTTCCGTTTCACTTAGTATTGTAAGCGGTTTCTTGCTCACAGGAATAGGCTTTGTATTTGCAAAGCAGCTTCTTATCTTGATGCAGACTCCTTCAGAGGTATGCGATCTTGCTGCATTATATCTTAGAATTTACTTTGCCGGCATGATACCAAATATGATTTACAACTTTGGAAGTGCCATACTGCGTTCTGTAGGCGATACCAAAAGACCGCTTTATTATCTTTTAATTGCCGGTGTAATTAATGTGGTGCTTAATCTTTTCTTTGTAATATTACTAAAAATGGATGTTGCAGGAGTTGCTCTTGCCACTGTTATTTCTCAGATCATTTCTGCGGTACTTATTATTCGATGCCTTACCAGAGAAAAGGGAGGGATACATTTCAGCTTTAAACAGCTGAGATTTGATAAAAAAATTCTTGGGATAATTCTGCGTATAGGTCTTCCGGCAGGATTTCAGGGAGTAATATTTGCTCTTTCAAATGTTGTTATACAGTCATCAATAAATATTTTCGGAAAAACAGTTGTTGCGGGAAATTCAGCAGCAGGAAATATTGAAGGATTTGTATACATGGCGATGAATTCATTTCATCAGGCTACAATATCCTTTGTCAGCCAGAATTATGGTGCAGGTCTGCACAAGCGAATTAATCGAATTTTTCTTACAGCCTTAGGCTGTGTAACGGCAGTAGGTCTGGTTCTTGGCAATGCCGTGGTATTTTTTGGCGATTCTCTTCTTGGAATTTATTCTGACAGTCAGGCTGTTATTGAAGCAGGAATGATCAGACTCATCATGATATGCAGCGTATATGCTTTATGCGGCATTATGGATGTAACGGTAGGCGTTCTGCGTGGTATAGGTTATTCTATTATACCCACAATAGTTTCACTGATTGGCGTTTGCGGACTCAGATTAATATGGATAGCAACTGTATTCCGTATACCTGAATATCATCGCATAGAAACAGTTTATATTTCATATCCAATAACATGGGTAATTACATTTACCGTAAACATTATTTGCTTTATATGCGTAAGAAAACGTGCCTACAGGAAAACTCTTACAATCAAATCATAAAAAACAAACAGTGAATAACCCTAAAAATGTAGAGGTTATTCACTGTTTTTCCATTTGTTATTTTCTGTTTAATTTACTTATTGTATGTTACCCACTGATATCTTGCATTGAGAGGAGTGTTGCCGTTGAAAGGAGCAAGCCACTCGTTAACGCCAGTGCCGGGCCATACGTTCATCATAATTCTGCCGGGTGTAGAGGGAATGTTTGATGTTGCTGTGTATACAGCCTTGCCGTCAACATACCATGTGATGTGGTCAGGCTGCCAGTCAAAGCCATATGTATGGAAACCTTCTGATGCGTCAAAGCCAAGGTCGTACATATATTCGTGGTTGCCAACTCCGTTTGTGTAGTAGTTGAACTGTACCTTTGTTGTATCCTTGCCGAGAATCTCAATATCTATCTCATCCCAGGGATTATCCTCAGAGGGTCCTGTATAGGTGAAGAATGAAGAAACAACGCCGTCATTCTTGATAGCCTGCATTGATGTTTCATAATAACCGTAGCTGTAATGGTCAGCAGTTCTGTATTCGCCGCCGGTGTAATTGTACTTGCCGGAATAGTCCTTGTCAATTGTAAGTGTCAGATAACCGTCAGCGATCTTAGCATTGTTCTTTGTCCAGCCGCAGTCAAAAGGATTGCCGTTTGTCCAGCCGTCAGATGCAAAGAACAGAGGTGTTTCGCCATTTCTGAAATCAGCAACTGTTGTTGCACTGCTGTTCATAGGTGTGCCGTAGTCCTTGATTTCGTTTGAGGGATCGTCATTGCCGGGATTATCACTTGAAGAATCGCTCTTGTTATATGTAACCCACTGATATCTTGCATTGAGAGGAGTGTTGCCGTTGAAAGGAGCAAGCCACTCGTTAACGCCAGTGCCGGGCCATACGTTCATCATAATTCTGCCGGGTGTAGAGGGAATGTTTGATGTTGCTGTGTATACAGCCTTGCCGTCAACATACCATGTGATGTGGTCAGGCTGCCAGTCAAAGCCATATGTATGGAAACCTTCTGATGCGTCAAAGCCAAGGTCGTACATATATTCGTGGTTGCCAACTCCGTTTGTGTAGTAGTTGAACTGTACCTTTGTTGTATCCTTGCCGAGAATCTCAATATCTATCTCATCCCAGGGATTATCCTCAGAGGGTCCTGTATAGGTGAAGAATGAAGAAACAACGCCGTCATTCTTGATAGCCTGCATTGATGTTTCATAATAACCGTAGCTGTAATGGTCAGCAGTTCTGTATTCGCCGCCGGTGTAATTGTACTTGCCGGAATAGTCCTTGTCAATTGTAAGTGTCAGATAACCGTCAGCGATCTTAGCATTGTTCTTTGTCCAGCCGCAGTCAAAAGGATTGCCGTTTGTCCAGCCGTCAGATGCAAAGAACAGAGGTGTTTCGCCATTTCTGAAATCAGCAACTGTTGTTGCACTGCTGTTCATAGGTGTGCCGTAGTCTTTGATTTCATCGGAAGAAGGATTAAGCAGCATATTTTTCAATATGCTTAAATCAAAAATATTTATTTTGCGGTCATTGTTAAGGTCTCCTTTGCCGTAGATCTGGCTGTAGGTAACTTTACCTGAAAGATACTTCTGAAGAATCACAGCATCAGCAACAGATACATTATTGTCATTATTAAGGTCGCCCGAAAGTGAATCAGCAGCCTTTACAATTTTTGTATCGGACACACTGCTGGTTGTACTGTCTGCAGCATCAGCCTGTACACAATTTAGTGGGATACAAGCGCAGCAGACCATAGCAGTAATACCGGCAATTTTCTTTTTAATATTCACAGTATTTCCTCCTTGTTGAAAATGAATTAATAGATTTCAATTACTTTAATGAAATTATATCATATTAATAATTAGAGAAAATATCAGCATTATCACAAAAATGGTAATTTGTTGACTTATTTTTTCTTTATTTTGTCATTCATCCATCCAACAGTATGATAGCGCTTTCGATATTCATTAGGAGTTATACCGATAATTTTTTTAAACAGCTTAATAAAGTAGCTTTGTGAACTGAATTGCAGATAATTACTTATTTCCAGTGATGAATAATCAGAAAACTGAAGCATATTGGCAGCAGCTTCAATTTTTTTCTGAATAATATAATTGCTGATGGTAATTCCCATTTCTGAATGAAACAGACGAGAAACATATGAAACAGTATAGGAAGTATGTTCAGCTATATCGCTCACAAGTATTTTTTCATGAAGATGATCGCTTATATAGTCAAGTATGATAATAACCGTTTTAGAATAAATTTGTCCGTTTTTTATTTGACGCATTCGTTTTGTAAATTCAATTGTCATTCTATAGTGGATATCATGAATTTCATTTTCGGTGCGGCACAAATCTGTTTGCTGAATGTATACGTCACTCATATTATATGCTTCTTCAGGCGCCATTCCGCCGTTAATGCAGAAACGAGTTATCATTGCAATAGATACAACAAGGTGATATTTTAAATTCTGTAAAGGGTCATTGCTAAGCTTCCCGAAGCCTTCACCGCCCAGAGGCGTAAATAATGTTTTTACAGTTTCAAGACTGCCCGAACGAACACTTTCATAAAATGCTATTTCACGTTCAAGAGGTGCGTGCTTCCAGCCGTTTTCACGTTTTTCAAAAAAATGTTTTGATAATGCCTTCCTTGTATCCAGATGATATATTTCCTCATCATTAGGGACGTCTGTATGATCGTCATACTTTTTATCCATACAAACTTCTCCTTTCATCTTTTTGCTGTGTATAATATAACAATTATATCACATAACTATCTTTTTTGCAATGAAAATCATCATAAATATGAAATCAAGTATATAAGAATAAATAAAAATGTGCTTGACAAATTATTCGGTATGATATTATAATGTACTATGTAGCATTTGCCTGGTTTAAATATAAGGCAATAAGAAAATCTTTTAAAGCGCAGCTCATACTGATAATAATATGTTAATGAACGGATGATGGTTAATGTACAGAATTATGATAGCCGAAGACGATAATGCACTCGCTGCAGCAATGAAAAAGCATATTGAATCATGGAATTATGAGGTCGTATGCGTCAGAAACTATGAAAATATACTTGATGAGTTTAAAAAACATGAACCTGACCTTGTCCTTATGGATATAATGCTTCCATATTACAACGGATATCACTGGTGTACAGAAATAAGAAAAACATCAAATGTACCTATAGTATTTATATCATCAGCTTCTGACAATATGAATATCATAATGGCAATGGACATGGGCGGCGATGATTTTATTGCAAAGCCATTTGAACCCAATGTGCTGACTGCAAAAATAAAGGCAATACTTCGCCGTACATATGAAATAACAGACAAGACACCTGTTCTGGAACATAAGGGAGCGTCTTTGAATTTAAATAACGCTGTGCTGACCTACAAAAATAGTTCTGTCGAGCTTACAAAGAATGAGTTCAGGATACTGCTTACACTGCTTGAAAACAAGGGAAGGATCGTAAGCCGTGACACACTTATGACAAAACTCTGGCAGGATGACTGCTATGTAGAGGAAAACACACTTACAGTTAATGTAACAAGGCTAAGAAAAAAGCTTGAACAGACAGGCTTATTTGATTTTATTAAAACAAAGGTGGGAAGCGGTTATATTATTGAGCTATGAAAATGTTTATAAGGTATTTAAGGCAGAATCTGACAGAAATAATTTTATTTGCAGTCTTTGCACTGATTTTCATGTTTGTATTTTTTCTTTATAATGTAAATACGGAAGCTGTGATTTATGCCGCACTTCTATGCTTTGTTATTCTTACAGTTGTAGTTTCTGTTCGTTTTAATATTTTTCTCAGGCGGCATAAGCAACGTGAGCATATTCTTGAAAATATTTTTATTATGACTGAGGAGCTTCCCGAACCTGCGACATCAGCAGAATATGATTATATAAGAATGATCAAAAAGCTTCACACTGAATACAAAAGAAATATTTCTTTGTATCAGCAGGAAAGAAGTGAAAGCATTGACTATTATTCAACGTGGATACATCAGATAAAAACGCCTATTTCTGTTATGATGATGATACTTCAGAGTGAAGATACAGAGGAGCACCGGGAACTCCTGGCAGAACTTTTTCGTATTGAACAGTATGCTGAAATGGCATTGTGCTATATCAGGCTCGACAGTATATCATCCGACTTTGTTTTTAAAGTTTACAGCTTAGATGATATTATCAGAACTGCTGTAAGAAAATACGCACCTCAGTTTATACGAAAAAAACTCACTCTGCAATATTCCGGAACACAAGTTACCGTTCTTACAGATGAAAAGTGGCTTCTTTTTATAATAGAGCAAATACTTTCAAATGCTGTCAAATATACAGAAAAGGGCGGGGTTACAATTACTGTTTCACCTGATAAGCTTCTTTGTATAACAGATACCGGTATAGGCATTTCTTCTGAAGATCTTCCTAGAATATTTGAAAAGGGTTTTACAGGCTACAATGGCAGGGCAGACAAAAAATCCACAGGAATAGGACTTTACCTTTGTAAAAAAGCATCTGATAAGCTTTCCCACAGAATAACTGCCGAATCTGTTCCGGGAAAGGGAAGTACATTTTCAATTGATCTGCAAAGTGTGCCTCTTGAAACAGAATAGTCAATACCGCACAAAGAGTGTGAGAAAATTATTGACCTTACAAAAATGTCACATAAAACAGCCGGAATGTCACACAAATCGATGTTGCATCTCCGGCTTTTGTGGTATTATTATATCGTAAAGGCAGTACCGCACAATATTCTGTGTGCATCTGTCCAAAGAAAAAGGAGGTATATTAATGGCTATACTTGAAGTGAAGGGCATTGAAAAAATTTACACTGCTAAATTCGGAGGCAATCATATCAAAGCTTTGTCAAATGTTACATTTTCTGTTGAAGAGGGTGAATATGCTGCAATTATGGGAGAGTCCGGTTCAGGAAAAACCACTCTGCTAAACATTCTCGCAGCACTTGACAAGCCTACAAACGGTGAGGTGATTCTTGAGGGAAAACCTTTATCACGTATAAATGAAAAGGAAATTTCCGCATTCAGACGTGAAAATCTTGGATTTGTATTTCAGGACTTTAATCTTCTTGACACCTTTTCACTAAAGGACAATATTTTTCTTCCTCTTGTTCTGTCAGGAAAAGATTATTCCTATATGGAAAGCAAACTTAAACCCATAGCTGAAATGCTTGGTATCAGTGATATCCTTGAAAAATTCCCGTATGAGGTTTCCGGAGGTCAGAAACAAAGAGCAGCTGTTGCAAGGGCAATAATCACTGACCCTAAGCTGATTCTTGCAGATGAGCCTACAGGCGCACTTGATTCCAAGGCGACAGACAGCCTGCTGAAGGTCTTTTCCGATATTAACAGGAAGGGACAGACTATCCTAATGGTAACACATTCAGTAAAAGCAGCAAGTCATGCAGGACGTGTGTTATTTATAAAAGACGGCGAGGTTTTCCACCAGCTTTACAGAGGCAACAGTACAAATGAAGAAATGTATCAGAAAATATCTGATACTCTGACTCTGCTTGCAACAGGCGGTGATAAGAATGAATAATGTTTTCTATGCAAAGCTTGCAGCCAATAACATAAGAAAGAATTCAAAGACATATATCCCATATATTATCAGCTGTATACTGACTGTGGCAATGTATTACATTATTACA
>JBJERG010000102.1:0-7052 GCA_051882155.1 Ruminococcus sp. | reverse complement strand
AGGAAATTTTATGTCAAACTAATTAATAAATAAAGAGGAGGAAATCAAATGAATAACAAAAAGAAAATCGCATTTGCAGCATCTTTGCTTACCCTGATATCTGCATTGTCTATGAGCGGATGCAGCTTCGGAGGTTCAGACAGCGGCAAAACAGTAATAACAATGCTGCAGTATAAGCCGGAAGCTACAAAGGCTTTTGAGAAAATGGAGGAACGTTTTAATTCAACACATGATGACATTGAACTGAGAATCGAATCTCCCAATGAAGCTATGACTGTTCTTAAAACAAAGCTTGTCAGAGAAGATTATCCCGACATTGTAGGCATCGGCGGAGATGTAAACTACTCAAACTTCCTTGACGCAGAACTTTTCATGGATATTTCAGATTTTGAAGTTGTATCCGATATCAAGCCTGCTTATCTCCAGATCGACAAGGACCTTGAATTTATCCCGACTGAGGGAGTATACGCACTGCCATATGTTGCAAATGCTGCAGGTGTCCTTTACAACAGAGAGATGTTCAGGGAGCATGGCTGGGAGATACCTAAGACATGGACAGAGTTTATTACACTTTGTGAAACAATAGAATCAGAAGGCATTCAGCCCCTTTATTTCGGATACAAGGACACATGGACAACTCTTGCACCATGGAATGCCCTTGCAGTAGGCCTGGCACCTGCTGATGTGTGCGCAGAAGTTAACGCAGGCAGAACAACATTTGCAGAGGAGTACAGAGAAGTTGCTGAAAAGACAAAAGAACTTCTCAGATTCGGTGAGGACAATCCTTACGCATACAGCTACAATGACGCTTGTACCGCATTTGCAAGAGGAGAATCCGCAATGTACACAATAGGCAGCTATGCTGTTCCCCAGATTCAGTCTGTAAATCCTGATATGGATATAGACTCATTCCCATTCCCTGCAAATGATAATGAGGCAGACAATGTCCTCAACTCCGGTATAGACCTTCAGTTCTCAGTAATGAAAGAATGTGAAAACAAGGAGGCAGCTTATGAGGTGCTGAGATTCCTGTTTGCTGATGAAACGATTCAGATCTATCTTGATGAACAGAACGCAATTCCCTGCAAGAAGGGTGACTTTACACTTCCGTCCATGCTGGACGGCATGAGAGAATACATTCAGGCAGACAGAATGTCTGACTACCACGACCACCACTATCCCAGCGAAATGAGCGTTGACGCAATGATACAGACATTCCTTATGGATAACAGTGATAATTCAGTGGATACATTCCTTAATCGTTTTGATAAGGAGTGGACACGCTATAACAGAGATCTTATTGAAAAGGTCAGAAAGTATGAGGAGGGACTGAAATGAAAAACATCAAAAGGATAAAGAAACCCATGTCCAGCAGAACAAGGACATATATCTTTATGATTCTTCCTGCACTGATATTATTTGTGGCATTCAATACTGTTCCGCTTATTACAGGTGCATTTTACAGCCTTACCAATTATCGTGGATATGGTTCATATGATTTTGTGGGTTTCAGAAATTTCATAGACCTGTTTCAGGATGAACGAATCGGTAAATCATATCTTTTCACATTCAAGTATGCTATATGCGGAACGATACTTGTAAATGTTATTTCACTTATAATCGCAATGGGTCTTAACAGTAAAATCAAGTTCAAAAGCATACTGAGAGGACTTTATTTCCTTCCGAATGTTCTGGGCGGACTGATTGTAGGTTATATTTTCAGCTTTATCTTTACCTATATTATCCCTGCACTTGGTTCTGCACTGGGAATCGGATTCCTTCAGAACAGCATTCTGGCAAGCGAAGGCTGGGCATGGGTTGGCGTTCTGATCGTAGGTGTATGGCAGTCAGTTGCAATGAATACTATCATTTATATTTCCGGACTACAGACTATACCGTCTGATATTTATGAAGCAAGTTCCATTGACGGTGCAGGAAAGTGGTATACATTCCGTAAGCTTACGCTTCCGCTGCTTCTGCCATTTATTTCCACAAATCTTATTCTCAGTACTAAAAATATGCTCATGGTATTCGATCAGATCATGTCCCTCACAAAGGGCGGACCTGCACAGAGTACGGAATCAATTTCATACCTTATCTATAAAAACGGTATGGACGGCGGACAGTTTGGATTCCAGAGTGCTAATGCAGTTGTATTCTTTATAGTAATCGTGACATTCTCTGTAATTCAGATGAAGCTTACAAGCAAGAAGGAGGAGCAGTTATGAGTTCACCTAAATATTCTGTACCGGAACAGGTACCGGTTAAAATCAAAACAGCTGATGAGATCAGAAATGACAAGGACGGCAAGAAGAATATAGGTCTTACTATCCTGCTTATACTTGGAAGCCTGACTATTCTGTTTCCGCTTTATATGACTATTATCATTGCACTGAAATCACCGTCAGAAATGACAAACGACATTGCAGGCGCATTAAGCTTTCCAAGCAAATTCAGTCTTGATAACTTTGCTGAGGCAATGCGTGTAACAAATTTTTGGCATTCTCTGGCAAACAGTGTTATTATTACTGGTGCATCTATTCTTCTGGCACTTGTTCTCCATTCTATGACAGGATATGCTATTGGCAGAAGCATGGCAAGGCACAAAGGATTTAAGCTTGCATATTTCTATATTGTAAGCGGTATGTTTGTACCTTTTGCTATTCTTATGATGCCTTTGGTTAAGGAAACTGCTATTCTTGGTCTTGACAATATGTTCGGCGTTATCCTGCTGTATACTGTATTCTATATGCCAATGAATGTTATGCTCTACACCGGCTACCTTAAAAATGTGCCGATGGAAATGGAAGAAGCAGCTGACATTGACGGTGCTTCTGCATGGAAGACCTACTGGACGATTATTTTCCCGATGATGAAGCCAATGCATGCTACTGTAGCTGTTGTTACAGCACTCGGCACATGGAATGACGTTATGACTCCGCTGGTTATCATCTCCGGTTCCGAACAGACAACACTTCCTCTGGCACAGCTCAACTTTCAGACACAGTTCGGAACAAACTATAACCTTGCGTTTGCATCTTATCTGCTCGCTCTCATTCCGATTCTTATCTTCTACATTATCTGTCAGAAGCAGATCATCGGCGGCATTTCAAACGGTGCAGTCAAGGGCTAAATCACGATATTTTCAACACACACCCTATATAAAGTGCGGATGGTTTCCATCCGCACAAATGCTAAACAGACAAGGAGTGTCATTATTATGAAATTAGAAAATAAAATCATGCTGATAACATATGCCGACAGTATGGGCAAAAATATTAACGAACTGCATCAGGTGATTAACAAGCATTACAGCAAGGCTGTAGGCGGCGTGCATATTCTGCCGTTTTTCCCATCATCTGCTGACAGAGGCTTTGCGCCTATGAGATACGACAAAGTGGATGAGATATTTGGTACATTTGAAGATATCGATAAGCTGGGTGAGGATTATTACCTGATGTTTGACTTCATGGTAAATCACATCTCTGCACAGTCTGAATATTTCAAGGATTATATTAAAAATAAGGAGAATTCAGAATATAAGGATTTCTTTATTACCTATAAGGATTTTTGGGAGGGCGGCGAACCTACAGACGAGCAGGTTGATATAATTTACAAGAGAAAGCCGAGAGCGCCTTATATAGAAGTTGAATTTGCTGACGGCAGTCATGAAAAGGTATGGTGTACATTCTGCGAGGAGCAGATAGATCTTGATGTAACTAAGGAAAAGACCAGAGCATTTATTAAAAAAACACTGACAGATATGTGCAGTCATGGTGCTGCTGTGATAAGACTTGACGCTTTTGCTTATGCAGTAAAAAAGGCAGGTACAAGCTGCTTCTTCATTGAGCCGGATATATGGGAACTTCTTTATGAGATTGAAGGAATTGTTAAGAACTGCGGAGGAGAAATCCTGCCTGAGATCCATGAGCATTACACCATTCCTATGAAGATTGCTGATAAGGGATTCTGGGTGTATGATTTTGCACTTCCTGTAATGGTTCTTCATGCGCTTTACAATCACACAGGCAAATATCTGAAGAAATGGCTTGATATGTGCCCCATGAAGCAGTTTACAACACTTGATACACATGACGGTATTGGTATCGTTGATGTAAAGGATCTTCTTCCTGATGAGGAGATAGAAAAGGTTAAGGAACAGATGTACAGCCAAGGTGCAAATGTAAAGAAAATATACAGCAGTGAGGCGTACAATAATCTGGACATCTATCAGGTGAATACAACTTATTATTCAGCTCTCGGAAACAATGACAGGTCTTATCTGCTTGCAAGAGCAATACAGTTCTTTGCACCGGGTATTCCCCAGGTTTATTATGTGGGAATGCTTGCAGGATCAAATGATACAGAGCTTATGGAAAGAACAAAGAATGGCAGAGATATTAACCGTCATTATTATACAGTCGAAGATATTGACAAGGAACAGGACAGACCTGTTGTAAGTGATTTGAAAAGACTTATGGAGCTGAGAAATTCTCACCCGGCATTTGGCATTGACGGAAAAGTTATCACTGAGGCAGTGGGAGATAAGCTTAAAATTACAAGATGCTGCGGAGATAATAAACTCACACTTACTGCAAATCTTTCCGATTACAGCTTCACAATTGAATAAATATCTTTATATAATAAAAAAGGAGGCAGGCATATGTCGATCTATGTTAATGAAAAGGATGGTTTTTTCTGTCTGAAAACAAACAATACAGAATATCAGATGAAAGCAGATGAATACGGCGTTTTGAGGCATTTATGGTATGGAAAGAATGTAAATACGGATATGTCATATTTGCTTGAATATCCTGATGTGGGATTTTCAGGAAATCCATATTGTGCAGGTAATGACAGGACATATTCATTGAATACACTGCCTCTGGAATATGCCTGTGAGGGAACAGGAGATTATCGTATTTCTGCTGTTTCAGCTGTTCACAGCAATGGAAGCAATGCCCTTGATCTGAGATTCAGGGGTTACTCAATAAAAAAAGGCAAATATTCTATAAAGGGACTTCCTGCTGTTTATGCAGATGAATCAGAGGCTGAAACTCTGGAGATCACTCTTGGAGATACTGCATCAGGCATTGAGGTTGTTCTGAGATACGGAGTGCTGGAAAAACTTGATATTATCACAAGAAGCGCTGTGATAAGAAACGGCGGCACATCATCTGTTACACTGAATAAGGCAGCAAGTCTTTGTCTTGATATTCCTTACGGTACATGGGAATGGATAAATTTCCACGGTAGGCATACAATGGAACGCATCCCTGAACGAAAGCCACTGTTCCACGGTATTCAGGAAAGTTCAAGTACAAGGGGAACATCAAGCCATCATCAGAATCCATCGGTTGTACTGTGTTCACCTAACTGCACAGAACAGCAAGGCGAATGCATAGGTGTATTCTTTGTGTACAGCGGAAGCTTTCAGACTCAGATAGAATATGATCAGCTGAGACAGACACGTCTTACTATGGGTATACATCCGGACTTGTTCACATGGCTGCTTCTTTCAGGAGAAGAATTTGAAACTCCTGAAGCGGTTATGACCTACAGCGGCAGCGGTCTTTCTCAGATGTCACATAATTTTCATAAGGTTATCCGTGAGAATATCTGCCGTGGAAAATATAAGCTCATTGAACGCCCTGTGCTTATCAACAACTGGGAAGCGACATATTTTGATTTTGATGCGGAGAAGATACTCAGTATTGCAAAGGAAGCTTCAAAGCTTGGAGTTGATATGCTTGTTCTGGACGATGGCTGGTTCGGCAAGCGAAACGGAGATTGTTCAGGTCTTGGAGACTGGTATGTAAATGAAAACAAAATAAAGGGCGGACTTGGAAAACTGGTTGAAGATGTAAAGAAACTGGGAATGCGTTTCGGCATATGGTTTGAGCCTGAGATGATTTCAGAGGACAGTGACCTTTACAGAACACACCCTGACTGGGCAATTCAGATTCCCGGCAGGCAGCCAATGCGTGGACGTTACCAGCTGCTACTTGATATGTCACGAAAAGATGTGCAGGATTATCTTTACGGCGTTATGTGTGACATTCTCAAAAGTGCTGATATATCCTACATCAAGTGGGATATGAATCGCAGTATCAGCGACTGGTATTCAGCAAATCTTCCTGCTGAAAGACAGGGAGAGCTTCCTCACCGTTATATGATTGGACTTTATGCACTCCTTGAAAGACTTACCTCAGAATTTCCGGATGTACTCTTTGAAGGCTGCAGCGGCGGCGGCGGAAGATTCGATGCAGGTATGCTTTACTATTGTCCTCAGATATGGTGCAGTGATGACACGGATGCTTTTGAAAGAACAAAGATACAGTACGGTACATCATTTATTTATCCGGTATCGGCAGTAGGTTCACACGTTTCAACCGTGCCGAATCATCAGACAGGGCGCATAACTCCTATTGAAACAAGAGCAGTCACTGCAATGGCTGGCAGCTTTGGCTATGAACTTGATCTGGGAACTCTTTCTGAGGAAGAAAAGGCAAATGTTGCTTTGCAGATAAAAAAATTCAAAAAGTTCGGCAGCATTATTCATAGCGGAAAGTATTATCGTCTAAGCAATCCGCTTAAAGATAATAACGCTCTCTGGTCTTTTGTTTCTGATGATAATAAAGAAGTGCTTGTTCATGGTATGATTTTCAGAACAGAACCTAACATGAAACGTATGACAGTAAGGCTTTGCGGTCTTGAACCGGATGAATATTATCAGATTGCGGATACATCGGAAGTCTATACAGGAACAGCGCTTATGGAAGGTGGTATACTTATACCTGCACCATGGGGCGATTATACTCTTGTAGAATTTTATTTGAAAAGACTGGAGAAATGATATGAAAATAAATGATTTTATTTTTAAGCTTAATAAAGGCGATTACGACCTTCAGTTTAAAACTCTTTATGGCAACAGAGAATCTGAAAGACAGAATGCAAGATATGAAAAGGCGGTTCTGGAATTTAAAAAAAAATACCCAAAGCGTGAGAATTCTGAAATATCCGTATTTTCTGCACCTGGAAGAACAGAGATC
>JBJERG010000101.1:0-7122 GCA_051882155.1 Ruminococcus sp. | reverse complement strand
AATCTGCCGCAAATCAGTGCCTCATCTGACGAATTCGGAGTATTTAGAGATGCCCTGTAAGTAAAGGGCGGTATGTTTTATGGCAGACTATACAAGACGTGACGGCAATGCCATGCGAATGGACGCACAGCGCCGTGCAAGACAGATGCAGCAGAGAGTTCCGGGCAGGAGGCAGACAGACAGGCAGGCGGAAAATATGAGTGCAGAGGAAGAGAACGCAGAGGAACAGAACGCAAAGAAAGAAGGTTCTGAAAAAAAAGAACCGGATTCCGGAAAAAAACAGTCTTCACCGGTAAATTCCCTGCCCTTCGGGCTTGGAGCAGGTCTTGACAATCTTCTTGAACATATTGATACTGACAGAATGCTGATAATAGCGCTTCTTGCAATGATCTATAAAGACGGAAGCAATAAAAAACTGATGATGGCGCTTGCATATCTGCTGACATAAAGGAGGACGGATAATGGAAGAATTCAGCTTTTATGCTGTATGGACGGCTCTTGCAGTCTTTATGCTGATATATTATTTCAGACGGCAGCACAGGGTGAGGTCAATGCTGTGGGGAACCTTCACAGGACTTGCAGGGCTTATTCTGCTGCATTATTCCGGCAGGTTCACCGGCTTTTCGCCTGAGTTCAATCTTTTTAACATAATGCAGTCCTGTCTGCTTGGGATACCAGGCGTTATTCTGATGTCTGTTTTCCATTTTATACAATGAAAAGAGGAAAGGCTGCCGCAATCTGACTTGCAGCAGCCTTTATATCAGCCGGGCAGAATAAATGTAAGCGCCCTGCATAAATTTTTTATTGTATTTACAGCTTCACAACCGCCGTATTCGCCGTCTATTGTCCATGGAACCGGCTCTTCCTCAAGACAGGTTATGGTCACCTCAGAAGAACGGAAATGGTAGAAGTACTTTTTCTCAGCACCCAGCTCAAAATTTGTAAGTCCGGTTATGATATGCTGAAGCTCAATAATATTTTTAGGCTTGCGTATAAGGGTTACCTCAAACAGACCGTCGTCCTTTTCCATATTGGGCATAGAGAGAAGCTTGGCAACTGAAGTGGAATTTGTAACCATTCCATACAGAAAATCATCCTCAATGAACTTGCCGTCATACTCAATACGCATACGTGACGTGCGGATCTTGGTAAGACTCAGCATACCATTCAGAATATACGCCGCATGACCAAGAACGTTTTTAACAGGCTGTGCCGTCTGATATGATACCTCCGTAAAAGCTCCGAAGGCTGCAATATAAGTGAAGTACCGGTCGCCCATTTTGCCGATGTCGCATAATTCAGGCTTGCCGTTTATGATAGCCTCCGCAGCAGCCAGGGGACTTTTTGGAATGCCAAGGCTCCTTGCAAAGTCATTTGTGGAGCCTGCAGGTATATATCCGATAGGTATGGCTTTTTCAGCCTTCATGCAGCCGCTTATTACCTCGCTTAATGTTCCGTCACCGCCGCAGCATACCAGAATATCAAAATCCGATTCACAGGCATATTTCGCAGCGGAAATCCCGTCGCCCTTTTCCTGGGTAGGGTGAACAGTAACTTCAAACCCTGCTTCTGTAAACATATTTATGATGTTTGCAAGCTGTGAGCCGATTGCCGCCTTTCCTGAAATAAGATTGCAGATTAGATACATTCGTTTCATGCCTGTCCTCCGGTGACGCCTTCATTTATTCTCAAAATTTTCCTTTCTGATAAGCGCACGCTTTATCTTGCCGCCCAGAGTCTTCGGAAGCTCATCAACGTATTCTATAATACGAGGATACTTGTAAGGCGCAGTGTTTTTCTTAACAAAATCCTGAAGCTCTCTTGTAAGAGCGTCACTGGGAGAATATCCCTTTGCCAGAACTATAGTAGCCTTTACAACGTTTCCTCTGATAGGATCCGGAGCAGCGGTGATAGCGCATTCAATAACGGCAGGATGTGCAACAAGTGCGCTTTCAACCTCAAAGGGACCTATGCGGTAGCCGGAGCATTTGATAACATCATCATTTCTGCCTATGAACCAGTAATATCCGTCCTCGTCCGGCTTGAAAACGTCGTGAGGGCAGTATTCGCCGCCGCCCAGGATGAGAGCAGACATTTCCGGATTCTTGTAATAGCCTGTGAAAAGACCTGTGGGATAGTATCTGCTGAGATTGCATATTGTAAGGCTGCCAGTTTCATGGGGCAGAGCTTCCTTGCCGTCCTCTGTTATAAGATGAATATCATAAAGCGGTGCAGGCTTTCCTGTTGAACCGGGCTTGGGAGTTATCCACGGGAAGTTTGCTATGAGAACGCTGCCTTCAGTCTGACCGAAGCCCTCTCTTATTTCCTTTCCGGTAAGCTTTTTCCACTGGTTGAACACCTCAGGGTTGAGAGGTTCGCCTGCTGTGGCAAAATTCTGAACGCTGGACAGGTCATAGGAAGCAACGTCCTCCTGAAGCATGAAGCGGTACATTGTAGGAGGCGCACAGAAGGTTGTGAGCCTGTAGTCCTGTATTTTCTGAAGCAGCTTTGTGGGAACGAATTTTTTAAAGTCATAGCAGAATATAACTGCGCCGCATATCCACTGACCGTATATCTTGCCCCAGCCGAACTTTGCCCAGCCGGAATCGGAAACGCTCATATGAAGCTTGTTTTCCTGAACCTGCTGCCAGTACTTAGCTGTAACGATATGACCCAGAGGGTGTGCGTGGTTATGCTGAACCATTTTGGGATTGCCTGTTGTGCCTGATGTGAAATATACAATGGCAATGTCATCTGCTCTGGTGGCTTCCTTGCCTTCCGGACGTGGAAATTCATCAGAGAATGTATACGCTTCATCAGCAAAGCATCTCCAGCCGTCATGCTTTTCGCCTACAAGGATCTTGTTCTGTATGCTCATAACTTCCTTTTCAGCAGCTTCAACCTGTTCCATAACATAAGGGTCGTCAATGCATACGATAGTATGAATGCCTGCGCTGTTGCCACGGTATATAAGGTCCTTTTTGGAAAGCTGAAGCGAACCCGGAATGAGGATTGCACCGATCTTGTGAAGAGCAGTTGCACAAACCCAGTATTCCCAGCGTCTGCGGAGAATAAGCATTACGACAGTGCCTTTTTTTACACCTATGCTTTTAAAATAATTGGCTGTCTGATTTGAGAGCCTTGAAATATCTGTAAAGGTGAATTTTTCTTCATTGCCGTTGTCATCGCACCATACAAGAGCCATTTTATCGGGCTCCTGTTTAGCCCATTCATCTACGATATCAAATCCGAAATTGAAGTTTTCCGGTACATTTACCCTGTAGTTTTCCTTGAAATCCTCATAACTGTCAAATTCTATGCGGGGCAGAAATCTGTCGAGCAGCATATCTGAGCACGTCCTTTCATTGCATTAATATTTTTTTGTGTATATATTTTTAAGTATACTATATTCACTGAAAAAAGTCAAGGAAATAAACGTATGTCATGAAAAATGGCAGGAAAATTTTTGTGGGATGCAGATGAAAAAATGTGGCAAAAGTGCTGTGAAAATTCTGAAAGGGAATGATTTGGTTGTGCAGTGCTCCAAAGATGAAAGGAAATATCCGGATTCACTTTATTTTGCAGGAAAAAGGTATTATAATGATATGTATAAAAAGCGAAGGAGAGATAAGGATGAAAAAGAGTATACGCAGAACAGTATGTGCTGTTATGGCGGCAGTGCTTTGTACAGGTATTTCAGCATCAGGCATGACAGCCTATGCGGGACAGCAGCTGGGACAGACTGATTTTTCAGATGGCGTTGGTCTTCCATGGCACGTTTGCGAATCTGCACCGGGTGAAATGGACTTTGAGATAAAGGACGGAGAGTACATTGTCACTATCGTAAATCCCGGCGGTGCTTCAAGAGGAGGAGAAGACCGATGGGACTGTCAGTTCCGTCACAGAGGACTTACCCTTGTGTCCGGCTGTACATACGAAGTGGCATTTGATATAACTGCCAGCAACGACTGCACCTACTATACAAAAATAGGAGATATGGCAGAGCCTTTTACTGAGGACTGGCACGGAAATCCGGATGACGGTTCCTTTGAAAGCTACTGGAATGTTCAGCCCCTTACAGCAAATCAGAAGGTAAGCGTTAAGGGAACATTCACAGCAAAGAGAACCGCAGAGGTGGAATGGGCATTCCATATCGGAGGAGAAAGCGTTCCGGAGGGAACTGTATTCACATTTGATAATATGTCCCTTGTCTGCACAAACAGCGATGAGTATGACTACAAGGCTCCTGAAGAATGGAACAGAGCTGCTATTGTAACAAACCAGGTGGGATATTTCACAAAGGCTGAAAAGAAAGCCACATGGATAACCGATAATCAGAAGGAAACAAAATTTTCAGTGCTGGACGCAAGCGGAAATGAAGTGTTCTCCGATGAATCAGAACCCATGGGTACTGACAAAGATTCCGGAGATTCCGTGCAGATACTTGATTTTTCCGACTTTGAGGAAGAGGGAACATACACGCTGAAGGCAGGAGATTCAGTAAGCCGTGAATTCACCATAGGCGGCACTGATAAATATTCCGGAATGCTTTACGATGCACTGAACTATTTCTATCAGAACAGAAGCGGCATTGCCATTGAAAGCCAGTATATAACCTCCGGCGATAAAACTGCCCTTGCCCGCAGTGCAGGTCACAGCAGTGATGTTGCCCGTATCACAACAGACTGGAATGATTTTCAGAGCAATGGCGGTACACAGGACGTTACAGGCGGCTGGTATGACGCAGGCGACCACGGAAAATACGTGGTAAACGGCGGTCTGTCTGCATGGATAATGCAGAACCAGTATGAGAGAGCCCTGAAAAACGGCACAGAAGCCGCATATGCAGACGGTACAATGAACATTCCGGAAAATGCAAACGGCTGTCCCGACCTTCTTGACGAAGCAAGATGGGAAACAGAATGGCTTATGAAAATGATGGTACAAAGCGGCGAATACGAGGGCATGGCTTATCATAAGGTTCATGATATCAAATGGACTGCCCTGGGTCTTGCTCCTGCTGATGATACAGAGGAACGTATCATCAAGCCGCCTACAACTACTGCAACTCTGAACCTGTCGGCAGCCTGTGCACAGGCGGCACGTCTGTGGAAGGACATTGACAAGAGTTTCTCGGAACAGTGCATTTCAGCGGCTGTAAAGGCTTATGATGCAGCAAAGGCACATCCGGATATGTATGCTCCTCTTGACCAGTCCATAGGTGGAGGACCCTACGGCGATACTGACGCTTCAGATGAATTTTACTGGGCAGCGTCAGAGCTTTATATTACCACAGGAGATGAAAAATATCTCAGCGATATGAAATCCTCTGAATGGTATCTGAACATTCCCACAAGCCTTTCAAAGGGCGAAGCAGACGGTGCTGTGGGAAGCTTTGACTGGGGTAATACAGCGACACTTGGAAGTCTTTCCCTTGTGCTTTCAAAGGACTGCCTTAAGGGTGATGAATCAAAGCTTGAAAAGGCAGTAACTTCTGCGGCTGATAAATTCATTGAAATGGAAGAATCACAGGGTTACGGTCAGCCCTACGGACAGAGCAAGCTCAGCTACAATGATGATACAGTGGGCTATGTATGGGGCTCAAATTCCTTTGTGGCTGATAATGCAATGATAATTGCGGCGGCATATGATATGACAAAAGATGAGGACTACATAGATGGCGTTGTAAGTGCAGTGGATTATCTTTTAGGACGCAATCCCATGGATTACAGCTATGTAACAGGCTACGGCTCACACGCCGTTGCAAATCCTCATCACAGATACTGGAGCGCCCAGGCAGTAGAAGGTTTCCCGTCAGCGCCGGCAGGCGTACTTGTAGGCGGACCTAATTCCGGAATGCAGGACCCGTGGGTAATGGGAAGCGGCTGGAAAAAGGGCGAAATCGCACCTGCAAAATGTTACCTTGACAATGTTGAAGCATGGTCTGTAAATGAATGCACCATCAACTGGAATGCACCACTTGCATGGCTGACAGCATTCCTCTGCGATGAGAACGGCGGCATTAAGGCAGGAGCAGTGAGCATGGCAACACCGGATTCCGAAAAGGCTCAGAACACAGCAGAGCCTTCCGTACCGGAAAGTGCTTCGGATAATTTTGTGCATACATCATCTTCCGGAGAAGGCAGTTTCCCGCTGAAAACAGTGCTTATTCTTGCAGCATCACTGGCAGGACTTATAACTGTTGAGGTGCTTGTATATAAGCTTATCAAGCTCAGACGAACAAAGAAATAATAACATAAAGGACTTCTGCCGGTGCGGAAGTCCTTGTTCTTTAGCATCAGAACAGCAAAATGCACAAAATCAGCACCGCTGCATTGACAATAACAGGGAAATGTGTTACAATAAACATACAGGCTTGGGGAAGCCTCTGAAAATTTTTTATCATGAAAGGAATGTTTTATTATGAAAAAAACTACAGCAATTCTGACAGCCGCCGCAATGACAGCGGCAATGGCAATGCCTGTTTCCGCAGCTGAGGAGATTTACAGGGTAAACTGCAGTTCCTTCAGCTCAGACGGTTCTGATGTGTGGGCAAGCCTTGACACTGACGGAGTTCTCACTGTAAGCGGAACGGGTGGAATGGATTCATTCGGATTCTTCTTTGATGACGATGACATTAGTCCTGATTACCCTTGGAAAAACTCCGAAGATGCAAATCTTATAAAAAAGATAGTTGTTGAAGAGGGCGTTACGCATTTTGATATGGTGTGGCAGACTCCGGAGGCAAAATCTGTTTATCTTCCCAATTCGCTGAAAACAATTGATCTTTTTGAGTTTATTGGTATTGGAGAAGAAACTGAAAAGGTTTTCTGTGCGCCGCAAACATTTCTGGGCAATCCCGATGAGATAGAAAATGAGCTTTCTCCGGAAAAAATTGAAGTGCTGAAGGAAAAGACAGCAGAGTTTATATCCACTTATTATGTTTACAAAGGAACTGATGCGGAAAAGGCTGTTTCACTTATGGGCTTAAAAACAAAGAATATGGGTGATATAAACAGTGACGGACAAATTGATCTTTCAGACGCAGAGATGATCCTTGATCTCTTCGCCGACATGGCTGTTGGAATCGAATCAGACAATGCTGAAGCTATTGATAAGAGA
>JBJERG010000100.1:0-7139 GCA_051882155.1 Ruminococcus sp. | reverse complement strand
AGCCCGGTCCTGCTTGTGAGGCAGTTCTCACATCAGAAGAAAGAGCAACTATCAATTTTGAAGCCGGTGCCATAAATATCATGGTTTCCAGTACAGTTACAACAACCTCTACTATGGAACCAGGCACAACAACTACAACAACAACAACTACAACAACAACAACAACTGCAACATCAGATAACGGAAGCACAACAACTACAACAACAACTACTACAGGTGACCCAAATTGGAATGACCTTATCGGTGATACAAATCTCGACGGCAGAGTAGGCGTACAGGATATTATCTGCCTGAACAAGTATCTGCTGGGACAGATTCAGCTCAGCGAACAGGCTCTCAGAAATGCAGCTTGTAAGAATGACGGCGTGGTCAACGGTGATGACCTTGTTTCACTTATGAATTTCCTGGTGAGTCTGATTCCGTCACTTCCCGAGGCATAATCGGCAACTGAATAACAACTGAAATTAAGGCTGCATGGGAAACTGTGCAGCCTTAAAGTTTTTTCGGAAAAATATAAAAGCGGCAATATTGTACTGTTATTATAAATGATGCAGAACAGATAAAACTCGTCTGGAAATATTTGTTGGTCAAAAGCAACAAAAAACATATAACGATTTTATAAGAAACTACTGAAATTTGGAAAATTACTTTACTTTATATTACTATTGTGATATAATGAGTGCAACGAGAAGATATCGCAATGAAGCCGTTTATTGGGTAAGGCAGAAATAAACGGCAGTTGCGTTTTGTCTTCCACTTCTCCGTTAGGGGATTACGTAAAAGGAATGCAAACGCATTTCGAAACAAATTTATATTCATTTATATCTTTAAGGAGGATAACCTATGCCAAAGAACAAAGCGAGCAAGAAATTGCTCTCAGGCGTAATGGCAGCTGCAATGACAGCATCTGCTCTTATGGCTGGCATGACATCTCTGACTGCATATGCAGGTCAGGAGCTCGGTCACGGTGACTTCAATGATGGCGCTGGTCTGCCCTGGCACATCTGCGAATCTGCGACCGGTACAATGAAATTCGAAATTGCAGACGGCTGCTACAACATCCTGATCACAAATCCGGGTGGTCTGTCCAATAACGGTGAAGGCCGTTGGGACTGTCAGTTCCGTCACAGAGGTCTGACTATCGAAGAAGGTCATACATATCGTATCACATACTCTGTATGGACAGATGATACACAGGCAAAAATTTATGCAAAGCTGGGCGATATGACCAACGATGACAAGGAAATGTGGCACGGTAATGGTACAGTACTGAACCTGTCCTATTCTGACGTTGAAGGCAAGGATATGTCTGGTATCGAAACAGCACTGAAGTCTGCTTCATCCGGAGGTCAGACCATTGACTACGGTATGGGTTGGGACGCTTGGAAGAACAGCACACTGCCTTCAAATCAGTGGACAACATTTGCTTATGAATTCCAGCCACAGGGTTCTGCTGAGGGCGTTGGCGAATGGACCTTCCACCTGGGTGGTACTTCCAACTACAACGACTTCATCTGCGTAAATGAGGGCAAGGTAATCAAGTTTGATAATATGTGCCTCATCGATATGACAGATGATAAGTCTGACTACAAGCACGAATCTGAGTATAAAGCTACCGGCGTAGAAGTTAACCAGGTTGGTTACTTCACAAAGCTGGCTAAGAAGGCTACACTGGTTCTGGGCGAATCTCCTGATACAACTCCCAAGACTTTCCAGGTTAAGAACTCCAGCGGTGCTACAGTATACGAGGGCACAACAACAGGCGGCGGAACACTCTGCGACGCTTCCAACACATACAACCAGGTTATTGACTTCTCTGATCTTCAGGAAGAAGGTACAGGCTTCTACATTGAATGCGATGGCAAGCAGTCCCTTCCTTTCGATATCGGCAATGAGATATATGGCAACCTGACAACAGAAGCTATGAACTACTTCTACCAGAACCGTTCCGGTGTGGATATCGAAGCTCAGTACATTGCATCTGCTGATACAAATCCGGACGTTAAAGACGCTAAGGCTTCCGCAACAGACCTGGCTCGTGAAGCTGGTCATACAAAGGATATCGCTTATGTTCAGTCCAAGTGGGTATACATCATTCCTACAGACGCTGACTGCGAGACATCCAAGTCTGTAGATGTTTCCGGCGGTTGGTACGACGCTGGTGACCACGGTAAGTACGTAGTAAACGGCGGTGTTTCTATCTGGACTCTGCTTTCTATGTTCGATCGTGACGTAAATAAGGGTGACATTTCCAAGTGGGATGACGCTGGTAAGACAGTTGTAGTTCCTGAAGCTGGCAACAACATTCCGGATATTCTGGACGAAGTTCAGTGGGAAATCGACTTCTTCAAGAAGATGCAGGATCCTGCTGACGGCATGGTTTACCACAAGATCCATGACTACAAGTGGACAGCTCTGGCTGTATCACCTGCTGACGCTACAGCAAGAACTGCTGCAGGCGAACTGACTCGTATTATCAAGCCCAAGACATATGCAGCTACTCTGAACTTTGCTGCTGCACTGGCTCAGTACTCAAGACTTATCAAGCCTTATAATGCTTCTGAGGCTTCTGACTGCCTGGCACTTGCTGAAAAGGCATACAAGGCAGCTAAGGATTGCTATGCACCTTATGTAACTGTTCCGGATCAGAATGCTGATCACGTATCACTGTATGCTCCTCTGACTCAGAACAAGGGTGGTGGCCCTTACGGCGATACAAACGTAACTGACGAATTCTACTGGGCAGCTTGCGAGCTGTACATCACAACAGGCGAAGCTTCCTATAAGACAGATCTGATGTCTTATGATGATAAGTCCGGTAAGTACTTTGATGTTCCTACTCTTCTGTACGGCGGTGAAAACAACGGTACTTGCTCCGCATTCACATGGGGTACTGTAGGTTCTCTGGGTACTCTGTCCCTGTCCATCAACGGTGCAGACATGGTTGCTAAGGGCCTGCTGACAGCTGATGAACTGACAACAATCCAGAACAGCGTAAAGAGCGCTGCTGACTACTACCTGAAGCTCGAAGAAGAATCTGACTTTGGTGTACCTTATGTTGGTCACGACTATGAAACAACTGTATGGACACTGAAGGAAGGCGAAGTTAAGAAGACTCTGAAGAATGGTTATGAGTGGGGCTCCAACTCCATGGTTATCAACAACGCTATGGTAATGGGTCTTGCATATGATATTGACCACGAAGCTAAGTACATCAGCGGTGTTTCAACTGCTATGGACTACCTCTTCGGCAGAAACCTCCTCGAATTCTCTTACATTTCTGGTTATGGCGAAAATCACCTCAATCACCCGCACCACAGATGGTGGTCACATGACCTTGACGCTACATTCCCGTCTGCTCCTGTAGGCGTACTCTCCGGCGGTAACAACTCCGAGATGCAGGATCCTATGATCCAGGGTAAGGGCTACAAGGCTGGTGAAGTTGCTCCTATGCTTTGTTACATCGATAACGTTGAAGCATGGTCTGTAAACGAATGTACAATTAACTGGAACTCACCTCTGGTATGGATCTCTTCATTCCTCGAGGACGAAGCTCCTAACGTTGATTCCACAGGTACAACACCTTCCAAGGATACAACAACAACAACTACTACTACTACAACTACAACATCCGGCAGCGATACAACAACAACATCCGGTACCGGTACAACAACAACTACAACATCCAAGACAACAGGAACAACAGGTGACTTTGACGTTCTGATTGGCGATACAAACCTTGACGGCACTGTAGCTATGATCGACGTTATTTACCTGAACAAGTATCTTGCAGGTGTAATCAAGTTCAACGATCAGCAGCTTGCTAACGCTGAGTGCGCAGCTGACGGTCAGCTGAACTCCGGTGATACAATGGCTCTTCTGAAGTATCTGGTTCACAAGGTAGATTCTCTCCCTGTACAGGCATAATTTCAGCTGTAGCTTATTGAATTAAGTTTACATTAAGCGGCACGATTTTCGTGCCGCTTTTTGCGTTTGTCTGACAAAAAACGCTGAAAACTATTGACAAGGGACGGAATATGCGGTATAATATTAATATACCTTATCAAGAGAGGCGGAGGAACTGGTCCTGTGAAGCCCGGCAACCTGATTGCAGTATGCAAAAAAGGTGCTAATTCCTGCGGTGTAAACCGAGAGATGAGGATTTCGAACGCAAACCGAAATCATGCACTCGTCTGTCGAGTGCATTTTTGTTTATGAAAGGATGATGAAAATGAGTCGTTATTTATTTACATCAGAGTCAGTTACAGAGGGACATCCGGATAAGATATGCGATCAGATTTCTGACGCTGTGCTTGACGCAATACTTGAACAGGATCCTATGGCACGAGTTGCCTGCGAAACAATTGCAACAACAGGTATGATCCTGTGTATGGGTGAGATAACCACTAGTGCAAGGGTGGATATTCCTCAGATTGCACGTGATGTGGTTATTGATATTGGCTATGATCGTGCAAAGTATGGCTTTGACGGTTCCACCTGTTCTGTTCTCACTGCAATTGACAAGCAGTCACCGGATATTGCCATGGGTGTAAACGATGCTATCGAAAGCCGTGGAACTGATGAAGCTGATACAGGTGCAGGCGACCAGGGAATGATGTTCGGATATGCCTGCGATGAAACAAAGGAGCTTATGCCGCTGCCTGTTTCCCTTGCACATAAGCTCTGCATGAAGCTTGCTGATGTCCGCAAGCAGAATATTCTTTCATATCTCCGACCCGACGGCAAGGCACAGGTTACAGTGGAGTATGAAGATAACAAGCCTGTTCGAATTGACGCAGTGGTTGTTTCAACTCAGCATGCACCGGAAATTCCGCTGGAACGTATCCAGAGTGATATTATGAATTATGTCTGCAAGGCTGTTCTGCCGGAGGATATGATCGACGAGAACACAAAGTTCTTTATCAATCCTACAGGAAGATTCGTTATCGGCGGACCACAGGGCGACAGCGGACTTACAGGCAGAAAGATAATAGTTGATACCTACGGCGGATATGCACGTCACGGCGGCGGTGCCTTCAGCGGAAAGGATCCGACAAAGGTTGACAGAAGCGCAGCATATGCAGCAAGATATATTGCCAAGAACATTGTAGCAGCAGGTCTTGCAAAACGCTGTGAGGTTCAGCTGGCGTATGCTATCGGCGTTGCAAATCCTGTTTCCGTTCTGGTGGATACTTTTGGTACAGGTACAGTTTCCGAGGAAAAGCTTTCAGAGGCTGTTAAGAAGGTATTTCCGCTGACTCCCGGCGGCATTATCAGAATGCTTGACCTCAGAAAGCCTCAGTACCGCAGACTTGCAGCATACGGTCATATGGGACGTGAAGAGCTTGGGGTTGCATGGGAACGCTGCGACAAGACCCAGGAGCTTCTTGCTTCTGTTGAATAATTATGATAAGGCTTTTCTCTGCAAAAGGGAAAAGCCTTTTTTATTTTGTCAGAATATTCGCAAGGCACTGACGTTCATTTTCCATATCTGCAGCAACATCATCTGCCGGACAGAATGTTGAATCGTAGCTGTAAAGCGCAATTCCAAGTCCCATATCACTTATGATCTCCGCTTCCTTTGAAACGACGGAATTATCACAGAGCCATTCGTTTTTGCCCTTTCCTGCATAGATATCCTCTCTGCCCATTTTGTAGGTGCATATTCCTATGATAAGCTCCGTGGCCTTATTGGTAACAAGATTTTTCCATAGGGCGGCTGTTTCTGCAAATGGAGCAGTTTCATTTTCCAGACCGAAATAAATCTGTGGAACAATATAATCACAGAAACCCTCTTCGCTGCACCATCTCTGAACATCAGCATACTGTGAGTCGTTGCCTGCAAGAGTACCCTGGGGACTTATTCCGAATAAAACCTCCGGCTTCTGAGCTTTTACAGCGTTATACATCTCTGATACAAGAAGGCTGCACTGTTCCTTTCTGAATGCTGAAAGGTCGCCTGTACTGCTTTCCGAGAAAGCCTGTGCATCAAATTCAGTATCAGCAGTAGGGTAGAAGTAATCATCTATGTGAATACCGTCCACATCATAATTTTTCACAATTTCAGCCGCACCCTCTGCAATTAACTCCCGTACCTCCGGATATGCAGGGCAAAGCCAGTACCGTCCGTCAATATTGGATATGTATTTACCGTTTTGTTCGTTGTACCATTTTTTAATAGTGAAGCTGTCGCTTATTTCCTTCATCTGAACTTCAGACTGGCATCTGAGAGGGTTTATCCATGCGTGTACCGAAAGGTTAAGCTCATGTGCCTTGTTTACAATTATCTCCAGAGGATCATATGAAATATCCTCTGCCATGTAAAGCCCCTTCGGGAAAAGCTCAGATTTGCTGTAATATGAATCGCCATAGGCTCTTGCATGAACATATACAGTATTTATCCCGATTGAAGCAGCGTCTTTGAAGCGCTTTTCAATGTTTTCAGTGAACTCCTTTTCGGTTTTATTCATCAGAATATCCGGATAATCATTTACTGTAAACCACATGGAGCGCTGCGGAGAAAAATTCAGCGGCTCATATGTATCAGCATTGCTGTGCAGAGCAGTGCTGTCTATTCCAAGCTGCAGAAGGGTCTGCTCATAGTCGTAAAGATGAGGTCTTGCCGGGGTTTCCTTTGATGTTTCCTTTTCAGAACAGCCGGAAAGCGTTATGGGTAAAATCATGGACAGTGCCAGTGCTTTTATCAAAGTCTTCATGTTATCAGGCTCCTTTTTTAAGCATTATATTCTATATAAGAAGGAAAAATGCAGAAAATATTGAAAGGCAACACCGCACAAAGGACGCCTTACGGCTCTGCACGCAATCTGCTTGCAGCTTTTCCGTCATATTTCACAAAAAATCTGACTGCGCATCTTACGCACTGTCTTTGTGCGGTATTGCCTAAATCTTTCCCTTTACGCAGGCTGTACAAAGGGTGCTGCTGAAAAGGGCAAAATGTAACTGAAAACGACAAAAGCTTTGGCAGCTCTTGCAATTCCGGCGAAAAAATGGTATAATAAACTTACGTATTTGAATGTGAAAAATCACACAGGAGGAAATTTATGCTTACTGATATCGAAATTGCACAGCAGGCGCAGATGAAGAAAATCGGCGAGATTGCAAAGGGACTTTCCATTGAA
>JBJERG010000099.1:0-1626 GCA_051882155.1 Ruminococcus sp. | reverse complement strand
ATAAACCATATTCAATTATCTTTTGAGAACGCTCTATGAGCCTTTATATCTTCATCAGTTAAAAAAGACATATAACCCCATCGGCAATGGCTAAGAGTGGCATTTCCGTTTGATTCAGGATATAAAGAAATACCCTCGCATCTCTGTAAACTTTCTTATATGTGAACTAAGCACACGTTCAAGTTCTTTTCTTCTTCTGATAATTTATAAGTCAATCTATAAATAACACAAGTACGCCTGCTGCACAAAATTAAAACAGTTCAACAAGTGTACTTACATATTATTTATAAATATCGTCTTTTAATTTTATAATAAAATGCTCTGCCGCTTTGGAGAAAACCTGTCCTTTTTTCCAGACAAGGCTCATGCCAATTTCAAGCCTTGGACTAAGAGGTCTGAAACAAAGTCCGATTTCTCCGGTTACATTTATAATTTTGTCAAGGCAAAGTGCAGCACCGATGCCCTCATCTACCATGAGAGAGGCATTGTATACAAGGTTGTATGTGGCTGCTATCTCCGGTTCACCTTTTCCGGATTTCAGCCAGTTGGTAAGCTCACTGCCGTCTGATGCCTGACGTGAAACGATTAAAGGGACACCATTCAAATCTTCCGGAGTGATAAAGTCCTTTTTAGCAAGCGATGAGTCACGCCGCATAAGTACGCCCCATGTATCTTTTACGGGCAGCTTTATATAACTGTATTTTGCGATATCAACGGGTTCAAGCAGTAATGCAAAATCAATAAGTCCCTTGTCAAGACGTTCCATAATATCAACAGCATCACCGCTTATAATATGAAAATTTATATCATGATACTTTTCACGAAGTTCTTTTGCTGATCGTGCAATGATACGCAGGCCATCGGTTTCACCTGCACCAATGTAAATATCTCCCGAAATACTGCTGTCTGAAAAGCCTATTTCCTTTTCAGTACGGCTGATAAGTTCCATTATTTCCTCAGCTCTTTTACGCAGAAGCACGCCCTCCTCCGTGAGGATTATTTTTCTGTTTCCTCGGATAAAAAGCTGTTTACCCAGTTCTTCTTCAAGTTCCTTTAACTGCCTTGAAAGCGTAGGCTGTGAAAGAAACAATGAATCAGCAGCAGCTGAAATGCTCTGCTCTCTTGCAACAGCAAGAAAGTATTTCAAAACTCGAATTTCCATTATCTCACCTCTGCTTTATTTTATCATAGTCTGATATAGCTGTCAAGCATAGCAAGGTATACAATACAGGTATTTGCTATTTTTACAAAACAGGTGTATAATTTAAACGAAACAGGAGATGATAGCATGAAATATACAAAACTCGGAAAGAGTGATCTGAATGTATCAAAAGTATGCCTTGGATGTATGGGATTTGGAAATCCGCAAACGGGGCAGCACAGCTGGACTGTCGGTGAAGGCGATACCCGTACGATAATAAAATGTGCCCTTGAACTTGGAATAAATTTTTTTGATACGGCTATTGCATATCAGAACGGTACAAGCGAGCAATACGTCGGCAGGGCGCTTCGTGATATGGCAAAGCGTGATGATTATGTGATTGCAACAAAATTCACTCCACGAACACAGGACGAAATAGACAACGGCATAAGCGGTGTAAAGCATATCGAAAACTATCTCGATAA
>JBJERG010000098.1:0-7222 GCA_051882155.1 Ruminococcus sp. | reverse complement strand
GGCTGTTCTGTTCCAAAGTCATCTATGTAATAATATTTTGTAACAGAGTATATATCGCCTTCGTTATAGCCACTGTATGAATTGCCAAGATATTTCCAGTTACCATTTTCATCATAATAACCGAATTCTGTCTTCTCATTGTCAATTGTAATCTGATATCTCTGCATGGTAAAAGTTACCTGTTCGCAGCTTCCTGCCGGATAATCAGTCAGATTCAGATAGAATGCTGAACCGTCTGTATCTACAACTTCAGCTCCGAAATCATTCTTCTTGTTTGCAGAGTCTTTAAAGAAATCTGTCCAGTATCCATATGTACCTGCCATATTCAGCATAGATTTCCAGCCATTTTCCGAATTGGATGTATTAATAGTTTGCGTAATCGTGGGATAATTTCCCTTATCCACATAATTATTTTTAAGAGTAACAGTACATTTATTATTATTGGATTCTACAGAAGGATAGTCGGTGCAGCGTCCGTCAATGGTTATTTCCTGCTGAATGCCCGAAGGCACTCCGTATGTTACATCTAATTCAAATTCTATATTCTCATCAGTACTTACATTTGTAAGTGTATAGGTAGTGGTATTTCCCGATTCTGAAGAAGTTATATCCCTCGATACCTCATTCCTGAGAATCGCCTCGGCTGTTTCACTTACCTCCTGCCAGTTCCAGTAGCGCTTCTGAGGCAGCTGCATCTGCAGTTCTCCTACCAGATTGTTAAGGGCTGTGCTGTAATTCTGAAGCTTTGAATTCTGTATGTATGCCGATACATTCGGAGCTGCTGCCGCTGCTATTATAGCCGCTATTGTTATGGTGCAGATAAGTTCAACGAGAGAAAAGCCTTTTTTCTTCGTTTTCATATTCTCACCTTTCCTTGTCAGTTCAGCAAATCAAGTATCTCATTCTTATTGTTGGATACTCTGATAGCATCCTCTCTTCTGATTGTTCCCTGCCTTACAAGTCTTGCAAGGTCATTGTTAAGTGTGTGCATTCCCATTGCTGCTCCAGACTGCATTACTGTAGGCAGCTGGAAGCATTTGTTGTCACGGATAAGGCTTCCTACTGCATCTGTTCCCACAAGTATCTCTGTTGCGGCAACTCGTCCGTTGCCGGATGCCAGCGGTATCAGCGCCTGGGTGATTACGCCCTTCAGAATCGTTGAAAGCTGTGTTCTTACCTGGTTCTGGCTGTGGGGCGGACAGCTGTCTATGATTCGGTCAAGGGTCTGGGCTGCACCCGTCGTATGAAGGGTACTCATTACAAGGTGTCCTGTTTCTGCCGCTGTGATAGCTGCTGAAATCGTTTCAAAGTCACGCATTTCTCCCACGAGAATAACATCCGGGTCCTCACGGAGAGATGATCTCAGAGAATCTGCAAAGCTCTTTGAGTCAACGCCTACTTCTCTCTGATGTATTACCGACTGACCGGATTCATACACATATTCCACCGGGTCTTCGATTGTTATGATATGCTCTGCCCTGTTCTTGTTGATGTAGTCTATCATTGCTGAAAGGGTTGTGGATTTACCTGAACCTGTAGGACCTGTTACAAGGATAAGTCCTCTGGGCTGATCTGCAAGATCCCTCAGAACCCTGGGCATATTCAGCTGTTCAAGGGTCGGGATCGTATTATTCAGAAGTCGTATTGTCGCCGCAACCTTCTTCATCTGTCTGAATACGTTTACACGCTGGCGGCAGAAATCGGGAGTTTCTATGGCAAAGTCAACGTCATCGCCGCCCTCAAGCTGAGCTATCTGATCTTCGTTCATCATCGACAGTATCATTTCACGTGTTTCTGCTGCTGTAAATGAAAATCCTGCGTCCATCAGCTTGCCGTGTATTCTGAAGGATACAGGCATTCCCTCGCTGATATGTATATCAGAACACTTTCTCTCTCTTGCCTTCATAATAAGCTCGTTCATTGTCATAGTCAATCGCCTCTTTCTCGGTAATATTTTTAGTCGGAATAATATGTTACTCTCATTACTTCATCCGGGGTTGTAACGCCCTCTTTTACAAGCTCTATAGCACTGTCAACCAGACTTTTCATGCCCTGTTCCTGTACAGCATAATCTGTCATTTCCTGAGCGTCTGCTCCTCGTGCAATCATTCGTTTGAGTTTCTTGTCTATATACACCATTTCATGAATGGATATTCTTCCTTTATAGCCAGTATTGTTGCAGACCTTGCAGCCCTTGCCTCTTTTTATGGTTCTGATGTCTTCGCCCAGCATTACACGTTCACTTTCGGTGGTTTCTGCATCATATGCGCAGAACTGGCACACCTTTCTCACAAGTCGCTGTGCAACAACTCCTACAAGGGCGTTGGAGATCATATAGGGTGCAACGCCCATGTCCTCCAGACGTACAATCGAAGATATAGCGTCATTTGTATGGAGGGTGGAAAGTACAAGGTGTCCTGTGATAGCCGAACGTACAGCAATATCCGCCGTTTCCAGGTCACGGGTTTCACCGATCATGATAATATCCGGGTCCTGACGAAGGAGGGCTCTCAGACCTACTGCAAATGTCATGCCTGCCGGAACGTTTACAGATGTCTGGGTGATATTGGGAAGATCCTTTTCCACCGGGTCTTCAATAGATGAGATATTTACAGGTCTTTGGGCAAGATGCTGAAGAACCATGTAAAGGGTAGTGGTCTTGCCGGAACCTGTAGGTCCTGTGATATAAATAATGCCGTTGGGAGCTTTAAGCATTTTCAGCAGCAGGTTGTAGGACCGCTCATTCATGCCGAATTTTCCGATATGGTCAATTTTAGTATCCGATACAAGATAACGCATAACTATCTTTTCGCCGTGGGTAGTAGGAAGTGTGGATACACGCATACTCAGTTCAATTCCCTCATGTATTCCGTGATAGTTTCCGTCCTGCGGGATACGTTTTTCCGCAATATCCAGATTGCACATGATTTTGATACGTGCAACTATGGAATTGTGCAGCTGCTTCTGAAGGGTGAGATATTCTATCATGTTGCCGTCAACACGCATTCTTACACGGGTAAAGTCCTTTGAAGGCTCAATATGAATATCGCTGGCGTTGGTGCTGTAGCCTCGTACCAGCAGTGAGTTTATGAGCTTTATAACAGGTACGTCGTCATCAGCGTCATCAGCGTCCAGTTCCGGGATCTCGATATCCTCCGCTGAGATATTTGCCTTGTCAGCAGCCTGCTTTGTGCTTATTTCCGCATAGTAATACTCAATCGCCTTGCGTATTCTGCCCTCTTCGCAGAGGAGTATTTCCAGGGGCATATCAACTATCTGGCGTATATCCTCCTGTGCGTAAAAATTCAGCGGGTCAGCTACAACAAGCTGCATTCTGCCGTCATTTTCCGAAACGGCAACCACGCAGTATTTTTCTGCAATATTCTTCGGAACCTTCGCCACTGTGTCAACATTTACCTCATATTCCTCAAGGTTTACAAGCTGAAGGTCCAGTTTTTTTCCAAGTGCCTGCAGCACCTGACTTTCCGTTACAAAGCCCATTTCCTGCAAAAGTGCGCCGAAACGTATCTTCTTTCCGGTCTGGGTTTTCTTGTACTGCAAGGCCTGATCGATCTGTTCCTGTGTTATGTATCCGTATTCTTTTAAGACTTCACCTATCGGTAAATTCTGCATATTCTGCATAAGCTTATCTCACCTGTTTTCTATTGTTTTTATTCAAGGCTTCCAATGAAAAGCTGAACCGACTGATCCAGTACTGCGCTGTCAGAAAGTTTTACAGCTGATGAATTCAGAAGCTTTATTGTTCTTTTATCGGAATAATATGCTGTCCCGTCACGCTTTACGCTGAGATCAACAATAATATTATCTGCGTCTTTCTTTTTCACCGTGTACTCTACATCATAATTCCCAAGGTCACATAGTACAATGCCATCATTACCATTTATCTTTGTATAATCTCCTGTTGAAAACTGTCTGTAGGAAACATTCGCCTTAAGCTTTTTGTCGCTTACATAAATCAGCGTCTTATATGGCTGAACTGAGCCGGTTTCATCTGTGGCAGAGCCTACCTCGCTGGCATATTTTATACGCTCCTCCAGCTGATTCATCACTGCAATGCCCTTTTCCTGGGCATTCAGCGTAATGACATTTCTTGTAAATATTCTGAGAGTGCTCATCATAATTCCCGATGCGGACAATATAAGTATTCCTATAAGCACTACCGATACTACTTCTTCAACAAGAGTAAAGCCTTTTTTGTTAGGAGCAATTCTTTTCATATTCACCACTCCTTACTGCGGACGATATTCAACGAATATTTCATTCCCTGCATCATCTGTAACTATAAATTTTTTTGCCGGCACATCAGTTCCGTCAATTTTTACATTTTCACTTACGGATTCCGCCATATTGCTTTCAGCCTCCATGCGCTGACGCTTGTATGTGGAGCCGCTGTTCATGAAGTTTGCGCCAATTCCTACGCCCATAAGTCCTATTCCTACGGCAAGTGCAACTATGGCAAAGGATATTACCACCTCGATAACGGTGGTGCCTTTCATATTTTTTCTCATATCCAGACCCTCCGTTACAGATTGTAGTAGCCGGAAAATATCCATGAACCTGTACTGCATGAAAGCTTTGCGCAGACCTCCGCAAGCTCTATGGATTTACCGGAGGCTCCGCTTTGGCGGGTAACCTTTGCGGTAAGATATATCTCTCCGCTTTTCTTTGCAATGGTGGACTTATCCGCACTTTCATCGTATGTATTTACAAGTGAATGATTTATCGCCACGGTGCAGGTCCAGTTTTCTGCGCCGGGAAATTCCACTGTAACTGTCTGTGTTGTATTGTTGTCGGAAACATAGGGGCTTTCTTCCTGCTTTTCCACTATATTATCCTGTATAATATTTATGGCAGACTGGGCATATAATTCAGCCTGCATTTTATGGCTCTCTGTTCTCTCACGTACATAATAGGTGCGGCTTATGAAAACAATTCCCGCAGTTACAAGAGTTATCATGAGAACAGACAATACCGCCCACAGCATTGCTGCACCCTTTTTGTTTGCACCTGTTGCTTTCATTTCACCACACCTTTCTTATTCTGCAAGGATCATCATACAGCCTCAACCGCTTCAGCCGGTATTTCCTCCGCATCTGTCTGAACGTCCTCCGCCTTTTTAAGCGGGTCATTGAACATATACGCTGTAACTGTAATTGTAAAGCTGTAATGATCTTCAAAAACGTTTAAACCCGCTGTTTCCTGTGAAGAAGCTATGCTGGAAAACGTAAAATCGCTTATTCCTAAGAAGGACACATTATTTACAAAATTTATCATCTGCACCATATCCTCATAATTGCCTTCAATGGTATATGTGAAATCCCGGCGGTATTCGCCTGTGGCAGTATAGCCGGAAGCTGCTGCTTCAGCTGATGACGCACCATCCTGAGATGCTTCCACAAGTGCCGGATCTGCTGTAATAAGATTTCCCTCTCCGTCAATATAATACTGATTCAGATCGGAAATAGAAAGGCTTTTTATCTGAGCGTCAAACATACTTACAACTCTTGTCAGTATATTGTCTATACGCTGCGGATCACTGAGAGGATACAGTTTAGCTGTTTCCTCCTTGTTTTTTTCAGCCCAGCCTTCAAGCGCTGCTATATTCTGATCATAGCTGTTGCTCTGCACAACCAGATTGTCATATTTATCCTGAAGTTCTTCTGCCTGCTGATTGTATTCTGAGATTTCATTAAGGACAGGCTTCAGCAAAAAGTTAAAATAACATACGACTACAAGAATAACACCCAGTACAGCAAGAAGTATAGCTTGTTTTTTTGTAATTTCCGTTGACATAATCAGTTCACCTCTGCTTCCTCTGATGTGCCTTCCCCAGTCTGTTCCTCACCCTCAGCCGGTTCCGATGTAAGCTCATATTCATGAGACTGAAATACAGCTTCAACTGTATAGCCATAGCCTGTTTCAGTAGCAAGGCTGTAGCCATTGTAACTTACTTCAGAGAAAAGGTCAAGAGCCTTTAATCTGTCTACAAAATCAGAAATCCTTCTGCTGTCGGCGGATTCTGCCGATATGTACAATACTGAGCCGTCATAGCTCAGACCCTTTATTGTCGCAAGCTGCACTATCTCTCCGGAGGCAGCCATATACTCGCAGCTTCTCAGTGTTTCTATAAGATCTGGAGTAAAATCGTCACGATATGCCTGGGACTGAATAATCTGAAGTCTTACGCTTTTATAAACATCTCCCGATGAACGAAGAACCGCTATCTGATTCATAAGTTCATTTACGCTGTTAAGCTTTTCAACCAGAACAGGGTCGGAGGTTTTCTCCTCAAGCTCTGTAACATTGTCATGACGTGTATTTGCATAAATTTTAAGTCCCGTATATGCGCCGCCCATCAGAACAAGAGCTGCAATGCCTATAACTCCGAATATAAGTCCTGTTTTGACTGTACGTTTACTCGGCCCTGCAATCAGCGCATACAGGTTAATGTCTTTTTTTGATACTTTTGCCACTTTTACCGCCGCCCTTCTTTCACCAGTATCTGGTCATGCTGCCCAGAACCTCCATATAATCGGAGGGATTGAAGCTTTCCGGAGCTGTTATATCACCGGGCTGACATTCAGGGAATGCAGCAACATTTATACCAAAGCTGTTAGAATAATATTCTGTAAGACCGGAAGCATTTTCCGGGAACCCGGACAGAAAAACATCTGTAATATCAGAGCCTGTCTGCTCTGCCTTCTGGAACTGTATAAGACTGTTGATATGCTGTCCGATCTCACGGCTGAAGTTTGATTCTTCAGGCGTTGCAAATATTCTGCTTCGTCTTGTCATTACAAAATCATTATTTGAAAACAGACACTCGATAAGAGTATTTTTATCAAGAATAATAACAGCAAAGGTCTTATCCGCAAGGGATCTGAAGGTTTTCATAAGTTTGATAAGGCAGTTTTGCTGAAGATCTATGCTGCATATGTCGATTTTCGCCTCACGGAAAAGATTGACATAGCCGGTTACAAATTCCTTGGTGGATAATACTGCAAAAATGCTGCATGAACCGTCATGATTCTTAGGAACAACCACGGAATAATCTATCAGCATATTCTGAACGCCTTCCATATCCTTGAATTCAGTACGTATAAAATTAACCACATTGTTTGGTGCCATCTGGGGTATTTTCATATGCTTTGTGGTAATGGAGCTGCCGTTCACCACAAGATGAACATTTTTTGTTGGAATA
>JBJERG010000097.1:0-1642 GCA_051882155.1 Ruminococcus sp. | reverse complement strand
ATTAATATAGGTGAATCTGCCTTTGAAGGCTGCACCAAGCTTGCTGCAGCGGAAATAAGCAATGGCGTCAAACAAATAGACAGCCGTGCATTTTATAACTGTGCTCTCAGCAGCATAAATATTCCTTCAAGTATTACAGATATAGGAGAATATGCCTTTGGATTTATGGCAAGCACTGTTGCTTATATGCCTGTTGCCAACTTTAAAATTTCAGGGCAGAGAGGTACTGCAGCTGAAAAATATGCACTTTCATATGGTTTCCCGTTTATAGCTCTGGGAGAATCAACCTATACTATATCAACCACTACAACTACCACAACCACCGCAGTCACCACCACTGACAATACAGATACTTCAACAGTTACTGACATAACAACATCTGAAAATACGGAAGACACGTCGGTAACATATGTAACTGAAACCACTTCAGTAACTTCAATTACGACCACAACAATCACTTCCGAATCAACGGAAATGCAGGGTGATAAGGGCGATGTAGACGGTGACGGCAGGTCAGATGCCAGAGATGCTTATATAGTTTTAAAATACTATGCTATGACCCGTGCCGGACTTGAGCCTGTGTTTAATGATATTACACCTGTTGACAGTGAAGAAAGGGCATTTTATTCTGCTGATATGGATAGTAATAACGTTATAAACTTAGATGACGCTCTTATAATATTAAAACTGTATGCTATGAAAACGGCAGGCATCACACAATAGCAGAAAACCGCACAAAGACTGTGCGGTTTTTGTTTTATAGCCAGGCTTTTTCGAGGGCTTCGGCACCTTTTATAAGTTCCTGTCCGATAAGACCTGAAAATCCGGCAACTACTGTATTTTCCGGAATGTCAGAAACCGGGAAGGAATAATATTCAGACAAACTGTAAACTCTTGCGCCGTTTTTCGCAGCTGCTGAAACAAGCTCATTTTGTTTCATACCGTTATTGACAGTAAGAAGCATATGCATACCGGCGTCACATCCGGATATATTAACAATCTCTCCGAGCCTGCCCTCGGAGATTTTTTTTACAAGAACGTCACGTCTTGAACGGTAGATTTTTTTCATGCGGTTGATGTGCCTTTCAAAATGACCCTTTTCCATGAACCGTGCAAGGGTAAGCTGTTCGAATACAGGAACAGTACAGGAATAGAATCCAAGCTTGCTTCTGAACTTTGAAAGCAGTGACGCAGGCAGTACCATATAGCTTATTCTCATTGATGGTGCAAGTGTCTTTGTAAAGGTGTTGATATATATAACTCTGTTATTTTTGTCCATACTCTGAAGTGCCGGAATGGGTCTGCCGATATACCGGAATTCACTGTCGTAGTCATCTTCGATAATATACCTGTCATCTTTTGAATATGCCCATTTCAGAAGTTCCTGCCTGCGGCTTACAGGCATTACGATGCCGAGAGGGAAATGATGTGACGGAGTTACGTGTATCACATTGATTCCAAAACCTGCAATATATTCAGCGCTGGCGCCTTTTTCGTCCATAGGCACAGGAAAAACTCTTGATGTATTTGCACTGAAAATTTCATAAACCTTGCCATAGCCGGGATTTTCAACGCCGTAGGCATTATCTCTTCCCAGAAGCTGTATTATAAGACCTGTAAGATACTCAGTTCCTGCGCCTAT
>JBJERG010000096.1:0-7237 GCA_051882155.1 Ruminococcus sp. | reverse complement strand
ATCTGTATTACGAGCTTATAATGATTGATGAATGCCAGGACTCCAATAATAAGCAGGACTATATATTCAGGCTGATATCACGTGGAGGGTATGATGAAGAAACAGGAAAACTGAGATACGGAAGCAATGTATTCATGGTAGGTGATGTGAAGCAGTGCATTTATCAGTTCAGAAATGCAAATCCGGGAAATTTCAGCATTGCAGCCGGAGAAGCCGTGCCTTACAGTGAAAATTCAGACGCTCCGTTAAAGCTGATAAGACTCAGCAAAAATTTCAGAAGCAGCAGTCAGGTGGTGTCTTTTGTAAATTTCCTGTTTTCAGGATTAATGACAGAAAAATGCGGTGAGGTTTCGTATACAGAGGATGAATGGCTTTATATGGGTGCTGAGCGGTACAATTCACTGCCCTTTGAGAATCAGGCGGCAGAGGTTGTAATTCTTCCTGAAAATGAGGATATGGAAGAGGATATGTCAGCTGAATATACTGCGGAAACAATAAGCAGAATGCTTACGGAGGGATATCCTGTTATGGAAAAGGACGGGACTGTAAGACCGTGCAGATATGAGGATTTCTGCATTCTTCTCCGGAATAATAAGCCTGCAAAACTATATGCAAAGGCTCTTGAAAAGAAACGTATTCCATTAAGAGGAGCGGAGGAAACAGGATATCTAAGGTCAAAGGAAATCAGCCTTATTCTTAATCTTCTGCGTGTTCTCGATAATCCTCTTCTTGAAACACCTTTAGCTGCTGTTATGCTTTCGCCTATGTTTTCTTTTACAGCTGATGATGTGGCAAAGATTCGCCTTGCGGACAAAAAACTCAGCCTTTATGCTTCAATGTGCGTTATGCTTGAAAAGAATACCGGAGATGAAGAACTTCTTAAAAAATGCAGGAACCTTTATGATGTTATAGCAGCTTTCCGTACAGAAAGTGCGCTTTACTCCCTTGAAGAGCTTATAAGAAGAATATACGAAACAACAGATTTCATGTCGGTGATGCAGCTTTATCAGGACGGCGGAAGAAAAAAGGCGAACCTTCAGCTTCTTCTCATGTATGTCCGTTCCTATGAAGAAAATTCTCACGGCGGAATATCAGGTTTTCTGCGGTATGTTGATATTATGATAGAATCCGGAAAGGATTTTGCACAGGCAGGTGCGGCTGACAGTTCCGATCAGGCGGTAATGATAAAAACAATGCACGGTTCAAAGGGCCTTGAATTCCCGTTTGTATTTGTATGCAGAACCGAAACGGAATTTTCAGCCCTTGATAATATGAAAAAGCTTGTCTGTACTGATTCTGCTATGGCAGGATTCAGACTCAGAAATCCGGATACTCTGGAAAAGTATCAGTCACTTCCTCATATGATCATACAGGAGGAAAAGCAAAAACAGCAGCGAAGCGAAGAAATGCGTCTTTTATATGTTGCTCTTACAAGAGCAAGGCAGAAGCTCTTTATTCCTTTGAGATACGGTGAAAAGGAGAAGAAGAAGACAGCTTTCTTTGGCGAGCTTCTTAAAAATACTGACAGAATACCCGAAAGTCTTGTTTCCGGTGCGTGTTCTATGTCAGACTGGATATGGATGAGCCTTATGCACCGAGGAGATGAAAAGCTGTGGGAGCTTGTACCGGAAACAGCCGGAACTGGCGGAAAAGTCAGAGCTTTTGAGGTGCTTCATATCAATTATACAAATGATTACATTGCCTCTGCCAATGAAATCCAGCCTGAAAAGCCGCTGCCTTCAGCTTCTTTGCAGACTCTTCGCAGTATCAGAGAGCATATTGACTTTGAATACAGCTCAGAAGAACAGGGACAGGTATCACTTATGAGTGTATCTGCTGTATCCAAGGCGGATTCTCCTGAAAGTCTTACTCTTAAAAGACCACGCTGCATACGTGATGAGAAAAAAAGGCTTACAGGTGCCGAACACGGTACAGCTGTGCATTCATTTTTCCAGTATGCCGTATTTTCACGGGCTGAATGTGATCCGATGGGAGAACTTAAAAATCTCTGGCAGTCAGGTTTCATTACAGAGGAACAGATGAAAACTGTAAGCTTCCGTGAAATAGAACCCTTTTTCAGAAGCAGCATATATGAGAGAATAAAGAAATCGCCGCTTTTATATCGTGAAAAAAAGTTTCTTATCCGTGTATCAGACCTTGATATTCCGGAGAGCATAGAAGGAGAAGATTTAAAGCCGCTGCTTTTATACAGGAATTCAGGCAGTATGATGAAGGGAATCATTGACCTTGCATTTCTGGAAAATGATGAATTTGTTCTTCTTGATTACAAAACAGATACTGCGTCATGTGAAGAGGAGCTTAAAGAAAAATACAGGATGCAGCTTTATATCTACAGCCTTGCTCTGAAACAGATTACAGGGAAAAATGTGAAGGAATGTCTTATATATTCAACACATTTCAGCAGAGAAATAAAAGTTGAATTCTGAAACAGGAGGTAAAATATGGAGAACCTTACAAATATACAGGTTGTCAGGGAAATAATGGAAAGGCACGGTTTCCGTTTTTCAAAAAAGCTGGGGCAGAACTTTCTTATAAATCCTGCAGTTTGTCCGAGAATTGCTGAGATGGGCAATGCTGCGCAGGGATACGGAGTGCTTGAAATAGGAACCGGAGTGGGAGTGCTTACCCATGAACTGGCAAAACGTGCTGAAAAGGTCTGTGCTGTTGAAGTTGACGGCAGACTGCTGCCTATACTTGAAGAAACAGTGGGCGAGCATAAGAATCTGCATATAGTACACAGTGATATACTTAAATGCGATCTTAAAAAGCTTATCGAAGAAGAATTTCCGGGACTTAAAGTTACTGTATGCGCAAATCTGCCCTATTACATCACAACACCTATACTTATGTATCTGCTGGAAAGCGGTGCAGACATTGATACAATAACCGTAATGGTGCAGAAAGAGGTTGCAGACAAGCTTGAAGCAAGGGTAGGCACAAGAGAAGCAGGTGCTATTACTGTGGCTGTTAATTTTTACGGAACTGCACATAAGCTTTTTTCTGTATCAAGAGGCAGCTTCATGCCAGCCCCGAATGTAGATTCTGCTGTAATACAGATAACTACTGGAAGGCAGTGGCGTGAAAAGGTCAAGGATTCCTCACATTTTTTCAAAATGGTAAGAGCCGGCTTCCAGCAAAGAAGAAAAACTCTTGTGAATGCCCTTTCAGGCATAATGGGGTATAATAAGTCAGAGCTTGCAGAGGTTCTTAAAAATATGGGATTATCAGAAACTGCAAGAATTGAATCTCTTTCTATGGAAGAATTGTGCAGATTAAGCAATAGTCTGTCTTGACTTCATAATATTTTTATGGTAAAATGATAGTATATTATACGTAAAAGGAGGGGTTATTTAATGGGTTCTGTACTTCTTAAAAATATTACTGCTGCCGACAGCAGAGGAACATTCAGATCGAGCATTCTCATTGAAAATGGCATTATTACATCTCTTGAAGGAGAAAATGCTGATATCGTCTATGATTGTTCATCGCTTACTGCAATGGCAGGTCTTTTTGATATGCACGTACATCTGAGAGATCCTGGCTTTACTCACAAGGAGGATATTCTTACAGGATGCAGTGCTGCTCTTGCCGGAGGTGTTACCGGCGTGGCTGCTATGCCGAATACGAAGCCTGTCGCTGATAATCCGGAAACTGTCAGATATATTATTGACAAGGCAAAAAATACCGGCGTTAAGGTTTATCCTGTGGGTTCTATTACTAAGGGACTTCAGGGAAGGGAACTATGCGATTTTGATTCTCTGAAGGATGCGGGCATATGTGCCGTTTCTGATGACGGAAGACCTGTTGAAAATGCTGAAATGATGAGAGAAGCACTTGTTCTGGCAGCAGAGAATAATATTCCGGTAATTTCACATTGCGAGGATCTTTCAATTATAAAGGGTGGTATTATCAATAAAGGAAGTATCGCTCTGAAGCTTGGCGTTCAGGGAATGGACAGAGCTTCTGAGGATTATATAACAGCAAGAGAAATGATACTTGCTCACAGTGCAGGAGTGCCGATACACATTGCTCATGTGTCCACAAAAGACTCTGTTGCAATGATACGTTTTGCAAAATCCATGGGCGTTAAGGTAACCTGTGAAACCTGTCCTCACTATTTCCTTATGACTGAGGAAAAGGTTTCCTCTATGGACGCTGACTACCGCATGAATCCTCCTCTCCGTACTGAAGAGGACAGAAAAGCAGTGCTGGAAGGCATACTTGACGGAACGATTGACTGTATTGTCACCGACCATGCTCCTCATACTCCGGAGGAAAAGGCTGATTTCTTCCGTGCGCCAAACGGCGTAATCGGCATGGAAACCTCTCTTGCGGCTGTGCTTACGCTTTTCCATGAGGGAAAACTTACCCTTTCAGATATTGCAAGGCTTATGTCAGAAAAACCAAGAGAAATCCTCTCCCTGCCTGAGGTTAAAATTGCAGTTGGTCAAAAAGCAGATATCTGCGTAATGGACACTCAGTATAAATGGACTGTAGACCCTGAAAAGCTTCATTCAAAGGCAAGAAACGCCGTATTCAAGGGCGTGGAATTTACAGGAAAGCCTGTAATGACAATAGCAGAGGGCGAAATTCGCTATAAAGACGAAGATTATAATTTTAAGAAAATATGAAATAAGGAGAAGATATTATGTCATTTGACAGACTTATAAAGAAGATCATTGAAACGAAAAATCCGTCAGTTGCAGGACTTGACCCAAGACTTGAATATGTTCCGGAATATATTGTAAAGGATTCTTTTGAAAAGTATGGTGTTACACTTAAAGCTGCTGCAGAGGCAATCTTTACATTCAATAAGGCACTTATTGACGAGCTTTGCGATATTGTTCCTGCAATAAAGCCCCAGGCAGCTTACTATGAAATGTACGGCTGGGAAGGCGTGAGAGTTCTTGCGGAAACTATCAGCTATGCTCAGTCAAAGGGTATGTACGTTATGACTGACGGCAAGAGAAATGATATCGGTGCGACTATGGACGCATATGCAACTGCTCATCTGGGCAAAACAGTTGTGGGCGATAAGGAGTTTTCAGCATTTGGTGCAGACGCTCTCACAGTAAACGGCTATCTTGGCACAGACGGCATCGAACCTCTTCTGAAAATCTGCAGAGCAGAGGACAAGGGCATATTTGTGCTTGCAAAAACTTCAAACCCCTCCAGCGGTGAGCTTCAGGACAAGTGTATCGGCGATACTCCTGTATATGCCGAAATGGGCGATATGTGCGAAAAGTGGGGAAGTGATACAATTGGTGAGTACGGATACTCAGCAGTAGGTGCAGTTGTAGGTGCAACATATCCGGAACAGCTTTCCGAGCTTAGAAAAAGACTTCCTCACACAATGTTCCTGGTACCAGGATACGGTGCACAGGGCGGCGGTGCAGAAGGTCTGAGAGGTGCATTTGATGAAAATGGCCTTGGTGCTATCGTAAATTCTTCACGAGCAATTATGTGCGCTTACAAGAAGGAAGGCTGCGCTGAAACAGAATTTGCAAAGGCTGCAAGAAGAGAAGCTGTCAGAATGAGAGAGGATATTGTAAGAGTAACAGGACTTGCAAAATAAAGAGGAATCTGATATGAAATATACAAAATTATTATATCCAATAGTAAACAAAGAGGTTCTTGGAAAGAATCTTTTCAGAACGGATATTCTTTGTCCTGATATTGCAAAGGCTGCCGTTCCCGGACAGTTTGTGCATATTCTTCCCGATGGAATGACTCTCAGAAGACCAATATCAATCTGCGATATTGACAGGGAAAAGGGTATTCTTACAATTGTGTATGAAGTAAAGCATGAGGGAACGGAGCGTATTGCCAACAAGAATAAGGGCGAAAACCTTGATGTTCTGGGACCTCTGGGACATGGATTTACACTTCTGCCCGATGCAAAAAAAGTTGTCCTCATCGGCGGCGGCATAGGAAATCCGCCTATGATGCAGCTGGCTGAATATTACGGAGAAAAAGCCACTGTTATTTCCGGATTCAGAAGTGCTGAGTGCGTTATTCTCCAGAATGAATTTGCAAAAACAGGTGCAAAGACAATTCTCTGCACTGATAACGGTACAGCAGGAAGAAAGGCACTTGTTACAGAACCCTTGAAGGAACTCCTTGCAAATGGCGGCATTGACGCAGTATACGCCTGCGGTCCTACTCCAATGCTTAAATTTGTGGCGGCTATTGCAGATGAAGCAGGGGTATTCTGTGAGGTTTCCCTTGAAGAAAGAATGGGCTGTGGAATCGGAGCTTGTCTTGTCTGTGCCTGCAAACTGAAAAAAGAAGGCAGGGACGTTATGGGTCACGTATGCAAGGACGGTCCTGTTTTCTCATCAAAGGAGGTGCAGTGGTAATGGCAAATTTAGCTGTAAATGTTGCAGGTGTGGATTTTAAGAATCCTGTTATCCCTGCGTCAGGTGTATTCGGTTACGGCAGAGAGTATGAGGAACTTTTCCCGCTGTCAAAGCTTGGCGGCATTGCGACTAAGGGTACTACAATTACAGAACGTCCCGGCAATCCTGCACCAAGAATTGCTGAATGTCCCTCGGGTATGATTAATTCCGTAGGTCTTCAGAATCCTGGAATAGACGCATTTATCGGCAGAGAACTTCCCAATCTTCTCACAAAGGATACAGTTATCCTTGCAAATATTGCAGGCTCTACCGCCAACGAATGCGTATCTATCGCAGAAAAGCTTGATGAAACAGACGTTCATATGATTGAACTGAATATATCCTGCCCGAATGTAAAAAAGGGCGGTGCCGCATTTGGTGTGCACTGTGATTCCGCAGGAGCAATCACTGCCGCTGTCCGTAAGGCTACAAAAAAGCCCCTTATAGTAAAGCTTTCACCCAATGTCACAGACATTACCGAAATTGCAAGAGCAGTTGAAGCAGCAGGTGCAGACAGTGTATCTCTTATAAATACGCTTCTGGGTATGCGTATAGATATAAATACAGGCAGACCCATTCTCAGAAATAATGTGGGCGGTATGTCAGGTCCTGCCGTATTTCCTCTGGCTGTCCGAATGGTGTGGCAGGTTTCCAATGCTGTGTCTATTCCCGTAATAGGTATGGGCGGTATTGATTCCGGTAAGGCTGCAATTGAGATGATGATGGCAGGAGCAAAGGCTGTACAGGTAGGTGCTGCTATCTTCACAGACCCATATGCACCTGTAAGAATTATTGATGAAATGAATGACTGGCTGGAT
>JBJERG010000095.1:0-1649 GCA_051882155.1 Ruminococcus sp. | reverse complement strand
TAATGCCGGTTGTGTGGTATTATTATAGCATAAAAAAATATATATTGCAAGGAGAAATAGATTTATGGAAAATAATCGTTATAAACTTAATAAAGAACTTGCCCAGATGCTGAAGGGCGGCGTTATAATGGACGTTACCACACCGGAACAGGCAAGAATCGCAGAAGCAGCAGGTGCTTGTGCAGTAATGGCACTGGAGAGAATTCCTGCTGATATCAGAGCAGCAGGCGGCGTATCCAGAATGAGCGACCCTAAAATGATAAAGGGCATTCAGGAAGCCGTATCCATTCCTGTAATGGCTAAGTGCAGAATCGGTCACTTTGCAGAGGCACAGATACTTCAGGCAATTGAAATTGACTACATCGACGAGAGCGAAGTTCTGTCACCTGCTGATGACAAGCTTCATATCAACAAGAGAAAGTTTGACGTTCCTTTTGTATGCGGTGCGAAGGATCTTGGAGAGGCACTCAGAAGAATCAATGAGGGTGCTTCCATGATAAGAACAAAGGGCGAACCCGGAACAGGTGATATTGTACAGGCAGTACGTCATATGCGTATGATGAACAGTGCAATCAGAAAGATTCAGTCCATGGACGAGGACGAGCTTTACAATGAAGCAAAGATTCTTGAGGTTCCATTTGAACTGGTTCAGTATGTTCATGAAAACGGCAGAATCCCTGTAGTAAACTTTGCGGCAGGCGGCGTTGCAACACCGGCAGACGCAGCACTTATGATGCAGCTTGGTGCAGAGGGTGTATTTGTTGGTTCAGGCATATTCAAGTCAGGCAATCCTGAAAAGAGAGCAAGAGCTATCGTGCAGGCTGTAACAAATTACAATGACGCTAAGCTTTTGGCAGAGCTTTCTGAGGATCTGGGTGAAGCAATGGTTGGCATCAACGAAGATGAAATCAGCCTTCTCATGGCAGAAAGAGGAAAATAATGAGAATTGGTGTACTTGCACTGCAGGGCGCATTTATTGAGCATGAGAAAAAACTTCTGGAATGCGGTGCTGAAGCCTTTGAAATAAGACAGAGGCGTGATATTGAAAAGAGCTTTGACGGTATCATACTTCCGGGCGGTGAAAGCACCGTTATGGGAAAGCTTCTGAATGAACTTGATCTGATGAATCCTGTACGTGAATTCATCAAGGGCGGTATGCCTGTTATGGGTACCTGTGCAGGTCTGATACTGCTGGCTGAGCATATTTCCGGAGATGAAACTGTGCATATTGGTACAATGGGCATTACTGCAAAGAGAAATGCCTACGGAAGACAGCTTGGAAGTTTTCATGCGAAGGCTTTGTTTGAAGGAATCGGCGAAATACCAATGACCTTCATAAGAGCGCCCTATATTGAAAGTTCTGAAAGAGCGGAAATTCTTGCGTCAGTGGAAGGCAAGGCAGTTGCAGCAAAGGAAGGAAAACAGCTTGCCCTTGCATTTCATCCGGAGCTTGAAGACGCTCCGTTTATGCACGAGTATTTTCTTAATACAATTGTATGATCTACAGACAGGAGCTGTTGCAGATATATTGCAGCAGCTCTGTTTTTTAATGTGTTTTTTCTTGTTGAATCGCTTTACACCGTTTCAGAAATATGATATAATAAATGCAAAGCATTTATTATAATTTATTTTAATGCCCTTGCAGATAC
>JBJERG010000094.1:0-1666 GCA_051882155.1 Ruminococcus sp. | reverse complement strand
CCGATCTATGTTTAAAATTGTATAACTAAGAATCAGTATATCATAAATTCGGTTGATTGTAAATAGATATGCTCAAAAATCTGCGAAAAAATATAAGTTTGTTGTTCTGTGATTTTTATATAAAAATACTAAATGTAAAAAAATCGATTGACTTTAATTTTGAAGTATGATATACTTGAATATAATAATATTATGCAGAAATATGCTGCAGTTTAGGAGATTTAAAGTAATGCAGAATAATGAGATCAATAATAAAACGCATTTGAATATTGTCCTCAAAAACGATGAATCCGAGGAGAAAAAGATAAACATACCTCTTACTGAAATTATAAACGGTCTGAAACGGTTTGCTCTTGGCTGGTTTGCATTTGCTGTACTTGTAGTTCTTATGGTATCTGCCGGCACAGCAGCATTTTCTCATCAGTTGTCCTCGTCACCGGTTTCCCTTATAGGCTTTAACTATCCCGGTGCAGAAAAAGGACTTACACCAAACGGAGATGTTCTTGATGTAAATTCAATAAAGAATCCTGCAGTTATAGAAGCAGCTCTCACTAAGCTGGGTCATCCTTTAAGCGAAGTAGACTCAGTGAGAAATGCCATAAGCATTGACGGCGTTGTTCCGACGGAAGCTGTTGATGAAATTTCAGTCTATAAATATGCTTATGAAAAAAACGGAAACCTTCAGGCTGCCCAGTCAATGCTGAATGTTGAATATTTCCCTGTTAAATACAAGGTAACCTTTGACTTTTCAAAAACCAGATTTGGTGATGAAGAAGCAGCCCAGGTCATAAATACGGTTCTGGAGTGCTACAGAGATTATTTCTTTGAAAAATACGGTTATAATGAATCTATCGGCAATGCTTCTCTGGCTGTGAATTATTCTGACTATGACTATCTTATTGCAGTAGATACATATGCCGATACCCTCAATCAGCTTCTGGATAAAGTGGACGCATTAAAAAACAAGAAGTTCCGTTCTACTCAGACGGGTTACAGTTTTTCGGATCTGAGAAATGCTATATCAACTGCCAAAGCATATGACGCTGACGCACTTACTGCATATATACTTTCCAACAGCGTAGTTGATAACAAAAACAGTATGATCAGTTATTATGAGTACAGGATAGATGATCTTGAGCGCCAGAAAAAATCGGCACAGGAAAAGCTTAAAACTATTGAAAATTCAATAGCTACATACGAAAAAAATTCTGTTGTTGTACACGGCAGTATGAATGATTCAGAGCCCTCATCCTATACAACTGTATCTGAAAAATACGATGAACTTTTTGAGCAGAAGCAGAATGCGCAGAAAAGCGTATCCTATTATGCACAGCGAATTTCCGAGTGCCAGGCACGTCTTGATTCTGTAAAGAAGCTCAATAATTCCAAGTCAGACGCTGAAGATATCAAATACGTAGAAGAGAGAGTCAAGGCTCTTGATGAAACTGTAAGAAAACTTGTTGATGATGTAAATACAACTGTTATGGAATATCACGAATCTGTAACTTTTGCAAATGCTTATTCTGTTCTTGTACCGGCTAATGTTTTGTCTACAAGCTATATTTCAATGCTTCTGAACAATATAATGAAACCGCTTTTAGTTGTTGAGGTAATTGTATTTGTGATGTATATTATGATTTCATGTATATATGGCTTTATGAAGGAC
>JBJERG010000093.1:0-7405 GCA_051882155.1 Ruminococcus sp. | reverse complement strand
TGTCAGAATATACTGTCCCGACAGCATAATAACAACTGACAGTGCTGCTGAAAAAGCAACCATTTTTCTGCTTTTTGTGATAATGTATATTCCGGCAGTCATTGCCGCAAGAACCAGAGCTGCTTCAGAAAGTTCCTTCCAGCCCGACGGAAAGGCAATTAAAATATTGTCCTGCATCCATAAAAGGCAGTCTGTAAGCAATACCGAAACTGCGTCAATTGCTTCTCCGCACAAACTGCACACAAAACTTTCACCGCCAAGAAAAAATATCACTATTCCAAGGAACATTATAAGCACACACATGGGTCCGAAGACAATATTTGATATTGGTGCAAGCAGAGATGTTTTAGGAAAGAATTGTATACAGATTGGAAGAGTACATATGGAGATAACCCCTGCTGACAAGGCAGTTTTTATCAATGCGCCAGACCAGCCTTCCAGAGGTATTTTTTCCATTAACCAGGGTGCAAAGCTGTTTATTCCGAAGGTTCCTGCAACTGAAAGCAGAAATCCCACATTATGAATAAGAAACGGCTGCATAACAGTAAGAACTATTACGGAAAAACAAAGTGCGCTCAGTGAATCTGCTCTTCTGAAAAATAAACAGCCGCTTCTTGCAATAAGAAGCATAAGCCCTGCACGAAGCACTGAAACAGGCCACATTGCAATAATGGAAAAAAGTCCCGTTAAAACTATTGTCATTGCAAGCTGCAATATACGCTGTAATCTTGTACGGTTTCCGAAGATATTGCAGATACCGTTAAACAGAATCAGGTGGAATCCCGACAACGCCAGCATCGGACCTATCCCTGCATGATAAAAGGCTGATTCTATCCTTTCATCAAGCCTTTCTCTTCTGCCAAATATCATTGCAGAGGTAAGGCTGCCGCCTGTTTTTCCGCAAAGTGTGTATAACCTTCTTTGTATCTTCTCCCGATAGCTGCTGACCTTTCTCACAAGATGATGATCGTCTGTATAGGTCACTTCATATTCACAGTCCGACTCTGCTTCAAGAAATACTGACAAACCTCTGTAGTATTCAGTGCTGTCAAAAAGATAAGTCTTCTCCGGTACAGCAAATGTACCCTTAACGCTCATGTAATCGCCGTACCGGCAGTCATAGTTATCGGTATAGCATAATACAGAGGCCTTCGTACCGTTTTCAAATGAACCATCCAGTATGTACGACGCATATCCTCCGTCATAAACCTCCGCAGATTTAACCATGCCTGAAAAGCTTGTTTTTTCTCCTGCCATGGATACAACCGGTTCATAATGATTAACCAGGTATCCGGTATACACAAGTACTCCTGTGAAAAACAAAACCGACCATACAAGAGCTGTTTTAAGGGTGACAGCTTTAAAAAGTATCAATATGGCAGTTAATGCCCCGATTATCGGCACGATCACCCAAAAGTTTCCGTTTGTGAAAAATGAAGCAAAAAACAGTCCCAAGATGTACGAGATCCCGATGATAACCATTTTCCGCTTCATTTTCTTCATATCCTTTGTCTTACTTAAATGTCTTTATTCAGATGCCTGGATAAATTCCTTGCCCCAGCCCATTTTTACTCCTGCCAGCATATGGAAATGCAGGTGGAATACAGTCTGACCTGCGTCAGCACCGCAGTTTGTTACAATGCGGTAGCCGCTTGTCAGATTCTCCTTTTCTGCTATCATTGCGGCAACCTCATAAATATGAGCCACAACAGCAGAATTTTCAGCTGTTATCTTTGCCGCACAGCAAATATGCTCCTTTGGTATGAGGAGATAGTGTACCGGTGCAATAGGTGCAATATCCTTGAAAACGTAAACAGTTTCGTCCTCATAAACCTTTGTGCTGGGTATTTCGCCCGCAGCTATTTTACAAAACAGACAATCTTCCATGTCAAACGCTCCTTACTTGTTTATAATTTCACTTACAACGCTTTCCAGAGCCATAAGTGCTTCATCTATCATATATGTCTGAGGTGCGCCTGCCATTGCAGTATCAGGACGTCCGCCGCCCTTGCCGCCTGCTATGGCTGCTATTCTCTGAACGATCTTTCCTGCGTGTGCGCCCTTTTCCTGTGCAGACTTTGAGCAAGCGCAGACCATGTTGCCCTTATCATCAGAAACGCCTGCAATAACTGCAACTACAGGAGTATCCATTGCCTTGATGCTGTCGCCCATTTTTCTGAGCATCTGGGCAGTTATACCTGTCATCATTGCAGAAACAACCTTTACATCGCCTATCATTTTTGCATTATCGAAAATGGCATTCATCTTCATATCAGAGATCTTCTGATTGAGGATCTCTATCTGCTTATCCTTTTCACGAAGTTCATTGAACATAGCAGCGCACTTTTCAGCAACATCAGCGGCATTGCTGAGTTTCAGTGCCTTTGCAGCGGCATTCATGCTGTTCTTGTAGGAAGACAGCAGTTTCAGAACACCTGTGCCTGTTACAGCCTCAATACGGCGAACGCCTGATGCAACAGAGCTTTCTGATACGATACGGAACAAACCAATGTTTGAAGTATTTGAAACATGAGTACCGCCGCAGAATTCAACTGAGAAATCCTCTGCTGATACAACACGTACAACATCACCGTACTTTTCGCCAAAGAGAGCCATTGCGCCAAGGTTCTTAGCCTCTTCAATAGGCATTTCCTTCATTACAACAGGAATAGCTGAAAGGATCTTTTCATTTACCTTGTTTTCAACAGCTTCCAGTTCCTCTGCGGTCAATGCTGCAAAATGTGAGAAGTCAAAACGGCACTGTTCAGCATTAACAAGCTGACCTGCCTGATGAACATGGTCACCCAGCACCTCACGGAGTGCAGCCTGGAGAAGATGTGCTGATGTATGGTTACGCATAATGGATTTTCTCTTTTCTGCATCAATATCAGCGGAAACAGTATCCCCTACTCTCAGTTCGCCCTCTTCCATTGTACCAATGTGGAGATAGTGACCGTCCTCGTTCTTGTTTGTTGTCTGTACAGCAAATGTACTGCTGGGTGTGTAGATAACACCTGTGTCACCTACCTGACCGCCGCTTTCTGCATAGAAAGGAGTGCATTCCAGAACGACTACGCCCTGTTCGCCCTCAGTGAGAACGGAAACAGACTCCTGTCCCTTAAATATTGCAACGACCTTTGTTTCAGCTGTAAAATCAGTATAGCCTGTGAATACAGTCTTGGGAGCGTCAAGCTTTACGCTGTTATCTGCCCATGAAGAACCTGCCTTGGCAAGGTGATCCTCTCTTGCCTTCTGACGCTGCTGCTTTACAAGTTCATCATATCCTGCTCTGTCAATCTCAAAGCCACGTTCTGCTGCAAGTTCAAGTGTAAGGTCTATCGGGAATCCGTAGGTATCAGACAGCTTGAATGCGTCCTCACCTGCTACAACCTTTCCGCCCTTTGCTTCAAGGTTATCGAGAACCTCTGTCAGCAGTGCAAAACCGTTGTCAATAGTTTTAGCAAAGGATTCTTCCTCGTTTCTGATGACCTTGCAGATATAGTTCTTCTTTTCTTCAAGTTCAGGATAAGCATTCTTGTTCTCTGCAATAACAGTTTCGCATACCTTATAGAGGAATGCCTCCTTTACGCCAAGCATTCTGCCAAAACGTGCCGCACGGCGAAGAAGTCTTCTGAGAACATAGCCTCTGCCCTCATTTGAAGGCATAACGCCGTCACCAACCATGAATGTTGTACTTCTGATATGGTCAGTAATAACACGGAGTGCCACGTCTGTTTTTTCGTCTGTATGATACTTAACATCTGCGATACGGCAAACATGATTCATGATATTCTGCACGGTGTCAACCTCAAACAGGTTGTCAACACCCTGCATTACGCAGGCAAGACGTTCCAGACCCATACCAGTATCAATATTCTTGTGTTCCATTTCGGTGTAATGACCGTTTCCGTCACTGTCAAACTGGCTGAATACAAGATTCCATACCTCAACATATCTGTCACAGTCACAACCTACAGCACAGCCTGGCTTGCCGCAGCCCTTTTCGGGACCTCTGTCGAAATAGATCTCAGAACAGGGACCGCAGGGACCTGAACCGTGTTCCCAGAAGTTATCCTCTCTGCCAAGGCGTACCATATGTGACGGGTCTACGCCGATTGTCTTTGTCCACAGATCGTATGCCTCTGTATCCTCATCATCACCGTCCTGGAATACGGAAATATACAGAAGATCAGCCGGAATTTCCAGAACACCTGTAAGAAATTCCCATGCCCATGTAATAGCCTCTTTCTTGAAGTAATCGCCGAATGAGAAGTTACCAAGCATCTCAAAATATGTGCCGTGACGTGCTGTCTGTCCTACACGCTCAATATCCGGGGTACGGATGCACTTCTGGCAGGTGGTTACTCTCACATTGGGAGGAACAGCCTGTCCTAAAAAATACTTTTTCAGCGGTGCCATACCGGAATTGATAAGCAGAAGGCTCTTATCTCCCTGTGGTACCAGTGAAAAACTGGGCAGACGGGTATGTTTCTTGCTTTCAAAAAATGAAAGATACTTTTCTCTTAAATCATTTAATCCTTGCCACTGCATTGTTCAAATGCTCCTTTTTATAAAATTTCTGAAAAAATATAAAAAGCCTCCGCCGCCATAATGGGACGAAGGCTTTCGTGTTACCACCCAAATTCAAAAACGAAAAATCGTTTTCCTCATTGCCTTTAACGCAGACATACGTCCGGATTTCTCCGGATGACTCCCGGGTAGCACCTGCACCTGCGCCGAATGCTTTCACCTGCCGCATTCTCTCTGAAGTACGCTTTATGCAGTCATTCCGTTCAGCGTCAATTTTCAGTATGTTTAAAGTATACCAGATTTCCCTGAAAATGTCAACCTTTTACTGATTGTTTCTTTTCTCAAGCAGAGCCTTTATCTTCTGGTTCGGGTCAATTACATTACCGATAGAAGCGTCATGGTTCAGTGCGGAAATAAAGTAGGAAATATACTTGGAACAGTCAACCTCATGGAACCACTCTCTCTTCAGCAGCTCTTCTGAACGGTATGTCAGATTTGTGCCGAATACAGCGTCAACGTAACCGTCGGCATAAGCCTTGTCAAATACGTCAAGACCGTTTACAAACAGACCGTATGTTGCATAACAGAATACTCTCTTTGCATTGCGCTTTTTCAGTGCAACTGCAATATCAAGCATGGAATCGCCGGAGGAAATAATATCATCGGCAATAAATACGTCCTTGCCCTCTACAGAGTTGCCCAGATATTCATGTGCTACAATAGGATTTCTGCCGTTTATGATAACGGAATAATCACGTCTTTTATAGAACATACCCATGGGAACGCCCAACATGGAGGCATAGTACATATTGCGGTTAAGAGCGCCTTCGTCAGGACTGATTACCATGAACTTATCCGGAGTAGTAAGAAGATCAGGTATCTCGCTGAACATTGCCTTCAGCACCTGATAGGATGGGATAACATTGTCAAAGCCCATCAGCGGGATAGCATTGTGTACTCTCGGGTCATGAGCGTCAAATGTAATGATATTAGAAACGCCCATTCTCTCCAGTTCCTGAAGTGCGCAGGCACAGTCCAGAGATTCACGGTAGTTTCTTCTGTGCTGTCTGCCGCCGTAAAGGATAGGCATAATAACGCTGATTCTGTGTGCCTTTCCGCTGGCAGCCTGAATGATTCTCTTCAGATCCTGATAGTGATCATCAGGCGACATGGAATTCATGGTGCCGAACATTTCATACTTGCAGTTATAGTTGCCTACATCGATCAGAATAAACAAATCCTTGCCTCGTACTGTAGACTTGATAAGTCCCTTGCCGTCACCTGAGGCAAATCTCGGACATTCGCATTCAATCAGGAATGTATCAACGTCATATCCGCCTCTTTTTGCCCATTCAATCAGATACTGGTCAATTTTCTTTCCAAGCTCTTCTGTGCCTTCCATTGCAATAAGGCCAAGAGGCGCAACGCTTGTACCGGGATTAAAAAGAATGTCTGTCGCTGTTGATGATGTAACCATGAATTTTCTCCTTCCATCCGGATATCCGGACTTTTAAACATGAAACTTATATTTTACTTGCAGAATTTTTCGATATAGAGATCTATATCGTTTGCAATAATTTTCTTTGCCGCAGATGCGTCCTGGATCTCGTCCACGGCAGTTGTCTTATGCTCCAGTTCCTTATACACCTTGAAGAAATGAACCATTTCCTCAAAAATGTGACGGGGCAGCTCGTCAATGTTCACATAGGAATTATAAGTCGGATCGTTGCACGGGATAGCTATGATCTTATCATCATGTCTGCCGTTATCAATCATTCTGATAACGCCGATAGGATAGCAGCGCACCAGAGTCATAGGCAAAAGCGTTTCAGAGCACAGCACAAGAACGTCCAGCGGGTCTCCGTCATCTGCATAGGTTCTCGGAATAAAGCCGTAATTTGCCGGATAATGAGTGGATGTATAAAGAATACGATCCATTTCCAGAATACCAGTTTCCTTGTTAAGCTCATATTTGATCTTGCTGTTCTTCGGTATTTCAATTACAGCCATAAACTCTTCTACAGTTATACGTTTAGGGTTGATATCATGCCAGATGTTGCTCATAGGTTTTCATCTCCCATTAATTTATCATTTAACGCCCGTACTTATAATTCGGGATTTTACATGGATTATACTTTAAGTATAACATTTTTTTATCATTTGTCAAGAGCTATCATCTTTTTTTCACAGCAGATACAAATTCCGTCTAAATTCAGTAATGGGGATTGACGTAATCATAAATCTGTGGTAAAATTAATATCATGTTTATCAGTATTTTTAAGAAAGGATCTTTTTTATGGATTTTATCGAAATTATCAAATCTATCATTCTCGGTATAGTCGAAGGCATCACAGAATGGCTTCCGGTAAGCAGCACCGGTCATCTTATACTGGTTGATGAATTCCTTCATCTCAACATGACAGATGATTTTAAGGAAATGTTTGACGTTGTAATTCAGCTGGGAGCAATTATGGCAGTTGTGGTTATCTACTGGAAGCAGCTGTTCCCTGTAAATATGAAAAACAATCCGAAGCCTCTGTCCGACAGCGGAATAGGAGCTTATCTTCGCCGTGATATTCTCAGTATGTGGGGCAAAGTTATTGCCGCCTGCATTCCTGCCGCAGTTGTGGGACTTCTCTTTGATGATGTGCTTAATGAGCTTTTCTATAATGCCACTACTGTTGCAATTGCACTTATCGTTGTAGGTATCGCATTTATTTTTATTGAAAAGTGGAATAAAAACCGCACTGCAAGTATAAATTCCATAGATGAAATGAATTATAAAACAGTACTGCTTATAGGCGCATTTCAGCTGATTGCGGCAGTATTCCCGGGTACATCATGTTCCGGAGCAACGATTATAGGTGCACTACTT
>JBJERG010000092.1:0-7497 GCA_051882155.1 Ruminococcus sp. | reverse complement strand
TTTTTCAGCAGCACTGTCAGTTGTTATTATGCTGTCGGGACAGTATATTCTGACAGGGCGTTTTCAGGACAGTCTGCGTGTTTTCGTACTGGGACGCAATAATGGTCATATAATTGCTGTGACTTACAATGGAAGAACTGATGTTGCGGAGCTGTCATATGACAGGAAAAACCCGGATTATCTGCGGATTTTTCTTAATGAGTACAATATCACAAATATTGATACTCTGTATATTTCCGATAAGGCGAATGCTTCCGCTTCTGCATATAATAAAAAGCTGTCCGGGATAAAAACGGAAAGAGTATTTGTCGGCTCGGAACTATGCTATGGGAAAAAAGGCTTAATATGCGGTAAAAAAGCAGAACCGGCTCATGAAGGTACTGTCACATCACCGCTTTATGAAATATCTGTTTCTGACGGAATTCTGACGGTAAGTGCATATGGAAAAATGATGCTCGTATCACACAAGGATAACATTCAGTTTGATAACATAAACTGCGATTATCTTACGGTATTAGGTAAAAGGAAAGCAGATCTCTTTGAAATATCAGATGAAAAGGAAAATAATTTATTATGTCAGTGCAATAATATGGAAATAGTAATAAATGACAATGGCACTGCTTATGCAAGGAGGCTTTACTGATGGCAGTTACAGATTACAAAGGAGTCATTGCAAAAATCAAACAGGGCGAACTTGCAGGTGTGTATTATTTTTATGGCGCAGATATAGTTCAGGTAGAGGATATGACACGCAGGCTCATTCGCAGAGCAACAGACGGAAATGAAACCATGGCTCTTACTAAATACGATGGGAAATCCCTTGATATGCAGGCTCTTTCCGATTCAGCAGAGCTTTTTCCCATGATGGCTCCGTATAACTGTATATGGATAAGCAGTTTTAATGCGGAAAAATACTCTGAGGAACAGCTGAAGCAGCTTTTTAAGGTGCTGGATAATTCAGGTGATCAGACAGTGATTGTTTTCAGCATTACGGACTTTGATGTAAAGGACGGAAAAAAAGTACCAGCAGGAAAAAATAAAAAGCTGATCGATAAAATTGCAAAAATCGGCACAGTATGTGAAGCTGTCCAGAGAACCTTTCCGGAAATTGCCAGATCCCTCATTGCCCTGGCACAGAAAAAAGGCTGTACTATGGGACGTGGTGCGGCAGATGAACTTGTAATGAGGTGCATGGGCAATACAATTCAGCTGAAAAGCGAAATGGAAAAGCTCTGTGCCCATGCCGGCGGAAAGGAAATAACAGAGGCTATGGTTTCTGAGCTTGTTGCACCTTCTGTAGAAACAACTGTTTTTGCCCTTGCAAAGGCTGTGATCACCCTCAGAAGCTCTGGGGCTATGGAGGAACTCAACAGACTTTATGCTATGCGTACAAGCAGAACATTTATAGTCCATGCTGTAGCTTCTGCGTTTACGGATTTATACAGAGCCTGCGTGGCATGGAGAAGCAATAAAACCGTTTCTGATATGCAGAAGGATTTCGGATACAGATTTGATTTTGTGGTTAAGAATGCTTTTCGTGACTGCCGTAAAATCACACCGGAACGTCTTCGTGCCTGTATATCCGTGCTTCGTGACCTGGAGAAGAAGCTCAATTCATCATCTGCTGATGAGCGTATTTTAATGGAAACGGCAATTGTAAAAATGCTTGAAATTGCCTCAGGAAGAATGGAGCCTGCTTATGATTAAAATAAAAGAAGCCATAGTGGTTGAAGGAAAATATGATAAAATAAAGCTGTCATCAATTTTAGACGCTGTTATAATCGTGACAGATGGCTTCCGTATATACAAAGACAGGGAAAAGCTTGCTCTTATAAGGCATTATGCAGAAGCAACGGGTATAATCATTCTTACTGATTCCGACAGAGCAGGGTTTAAAATACGAAGCTTTATAAAAGGTTCCGTTAAGAATGGAAAGATATACAATGTGTATGCACCGGATATTTACGGGAAAGAATCAAGAAAGGAAAAGCCTTCAGCGGAAGGTAAACTGGGAGTTGAAGGGATAAGTCCGGAGCTTTTGCTTGAGGCGTTTAAAAAGGCAGGCATAAAAGCCTCTGACGCTGCGCCGAATCCCGATCCTGTAACAAAGACGGATCTCTTTGAGCTTGGTCTTTCAGGAGGAACAGGAAGCAGTGAATTAAGACGAAATCTTCAGAGAAGGCTTGGCTTACCGGAGCTTCTGTCTGCAAATTCTCTTGTTGAGATACTTAATACCATGATGACAAAAAAAGAACTTGTCAGTCTTCTTTCTGATGATGAAAACAGTTGAAGGAGGTGGTATGACTGTTTACTGCACTATCTTTTATATGCGTCTTTTTGCCTGTCACAATGCTGATATACAGATTCATTCCTGATAATATAAAGCAGCCTGCATTCATAATAATAAGCCTTGTTTTTCTGGCTGTTTCTGATATTGCGGCTGCCGCAGGAATTATTCTGACTGCTCTTGCAGCTGCAGGTTATGGCAGGATAAGTTTTAATCTGAAAAAAAGACCCGTTCTCTTTTTTTTAATAACGGTGCTGGCTATTTTGTTATCTGTATGCGGCTTTGTACTGCTGAGCATTTATTACAGCCAGAAATATGAAAATGCTCATTCTTTTCTGCGTTTCTGTCCCTTCGGGACTGCATTCTTCTATCTACAGGCAATTCGGTTTATCGCAGACATTTATAAAGGGAAAATAGTCCTTCCGCTCAGCATTAATGATTCCCTTGGATATCTGCTGTTCTATCCACGGCTTGTAATGGGTCCTGTAATGACCTGCAATGAGCATAAATCAATGCTTGACAATGGCTCTCAGAGCTTTGAGAGAACAGGTGAGGGACTTCAGCTGTTCATAAGAGGACTGTCAAAAAAGCTGCTGATTGCTGATACAATTGATATGGTTTTCTCTCCGCTGTATGGAACCGTCAACGGAGAAGCTTCCTTGCTTATGTCATGGCTCACTGTTTTTGCCTTTTCTTTGGAATTATATTTTACAGTTGCAGGCTTTGGTGATATGGCAAAGGGAATAGCTCTTTGTTATGGCTTCAGAGTGCCTGACAGTTATAAAAACCCGCTTTTGTCAGGCTCTTTGTCACGATTTGGCGATGAATGGAACATAAGTGTTGTGTCATGGTGCAAAGGTTTGTTTTCCGCAATGCTTCGGAACAATAAATGGCAGTCTGTCATAGGAATGACCGCTGCATGGACTGTTTTCAGTATCTGGTACCGTCCTGAGCTTAAAATGATGATCTGGGGCATATGGATGGGCTTCTGGATAGGCATTGACAGATTCTTAAAAAATAAATTCAAGCGTGTACCTTCACTTTTTTACGGTACAGTATTCTTTCTTGTTATATTTTTCGGATGGGCATTTTTCAGTGCAGATTCATTTTCAGAAGGAATAAGGCTTGTGGGACTTCTTCTCGGCGGCAGTGGAAGCATTGCAAAGGCGCAGGATCTGTATTATCTGAAAAGCGGAGGATTCATACTGCTGATAGCTGCATATGGCGCAACAGGAAACTTTACATCAGTCATAGAACGTTTAAAGCGGATACCGGTATTATCAAAAATAATTAAGTTTATGACAATTCCGGTCCTGCTTCTGCTTATGGTTATGTGTTTTGTTATTCTGGTTACCCAGAATGATATTTTTGTCCTTCAGTGGAAAGGAGCAATGTAGTAATGCTTAATAAAATTTCTGCATGGGTTCTTTATCCGGTGCTGCTTTTGAGTATGGTATGGTTTCTGGCTGGAACTGCAAATTATATATTGAATAATGAAAAAAATGATCCGGACAATATTAAAACGGCATCCGGCTGGAATAAGGCAGATTCTGCTGTTGACGATATGCTTCCATTGTATGATAAGGCTCTGGGACTCCGGACAAAGCTTACGATTGCAGCCGGATGCAATAAAATCGGAGATATCTATATCAGCAAGGAAAGACTTCTGCGTGAACCAAGGGAGCTTGATGAGGCTGCATTATACAAAACAGCAGAATCCATAAACAGCTTCTATCAGACATATTCTGTACCTATGTGTATGGCATTGTTTCCGGAAGCAGCTGAAATTTATACAGAATGCCTTCCGGAAAATGTGACAGTTCCCTCACAGCTTCAGGCACTTGACAGATTTTATGAGAACGTAGATACAAAAATACGTACAGTTGACGCCTTTCATATACTGTCAACCTTTAAAGATGATTATATTTATTATCGTACAGTTTCCGGCTGTACCGCAAATGGAGCATACGTGATATACAGAAGCCTTATCCGAAAGATGGGATATTATCCGGTACCCTATGACAGCTGCACAATATCTCATGTAAAGAATGATATACGCGGTGACCTGTATGACGTATGTCTTTATGATAAAGTGACTCCTGATATGCTTGATGTATATATATGTGAGGACAGCAGCAATATAATATCAATAGAAAAATTCGATGGAGAAAAGCATACAGAGGGAAGCTTTTATGATGAGGAGGCATATAAGGCAGGTGACGCTTTATCATTTTATACAGGAAAGCCCTGCCTTTTAACAAACATAAAAACTGATGTTGAAAACGGGAAAAAGCTGCTTGTATTCAAGGATTGCTATGGCGACAGTATGCTGCCGTTTTTGACGCAGCATTATGCTGAAATTGACGCTGTAGATATGAGTTGTCTTGACAGGCAGGTTTCAGATTTTCTGAAGCCCGATGATTATCAGCAGGTTCTGATTTTATGTGATGCTGATACTCTCACTGATACGGACGCATTCAGCTGTCTTTCCGGAAACTAATATAAGAAGGTGAAAAAATGATTGATCTTCATATGCACAGCACCTGTTCAGACGGACAGGATAAGCCTGAGAAGCTTGTAAAGATTGCGGCGGCGGCAGGGATAAAGGTAATGTCCCTCACCGATCATGATACAATAAATGGGCTTGAAAGAGCAAGCAATACAGCTAAAATGCTTGGTATTGAATTTATACCGGGCATTGAAATAAGTTCACAGGGCGGCAGAGAGCTTCATATACTTGGCTATGGAATAAGCCATGAAGATAAAGGTCTTCGTGATTTTTATGAAGGAAACAGAACTCACAGACTGAATCGACGTGATAAGTTTATTGAGCTTCTTAATAATGCAGGTGTTCCCATTACCCTGGAAAGAATATGCAGTGTTAACGATGGAAAAAGCACAGGCAGACCCCATATAGCGAGAACTCTTGTAGACATGGGATATGCAGAATCAGTGGAGGACGCATTTAAGAAATATCTTCAGACTCCGGAGTTTTACAAATTCGATAGACCTAAGCCGGAATCCGCTGAATCAATCAGAATGATAAGAAATGCCGGCGGAATAGCAGTTCTTGCCCATCCATATACTCTGAACCTTGAGGATAAGGAATTCAGACAGCTTCTGGAAAAGCTGATATCGGAAGGACTTTGCGGAATTGAATGCTATTACAGCAAGCATACTGCGGAGCAGACATTATACTACAGGAAAATAGCAGATGAATACGGGCTTATATTCACCTGTGGATCGGATTATCACGGACCTGATGTTAAACCCGATATAAAGCCGGGTACAGGCTGTAATGGTTCACTTACAAGAGAAAATGTTCCAGAGGATGAAATTATTAAAAGAATCAGAGCAATTATTTAAAATAATGAAAGGGCTGATGCGGATTTGAATCCTGCATCAGCCCTTTTTATGTGGTTGTTATAAGGTTTTCTTATTCTGCGCTGTCCGGAATAACAGGTAAAGCGGAAAGCTTATTTGTCATAAAGCTCATAAGTGCCTGGCTGTCAGATGTATTTATCTGACCGTCACTTACGCAGTCTGCGTTTATGATCTGCTGTTCATTGAAGGTTATAACGCCTGCGGAGTACTTGTTGATGTAAACTACATCCAGTATTGAAACGGTATCATCAAGGTTAGCGTCGCCATAAAGTGTTTCTGCAGGAGTAGTGCTTTCAATGGGATTGCCGTCGTAATCTACAGCAGTAATATTGTTATCGGCAGCATAAATGTGAGCCGCAGAATCCTTTGTAACGGCTAAAGTAAATGTATCAGCCGGTACCAATGAGCCGTCTTCGTGAAGGATATAGCCGAATGCAAGGCTTCCGATAGTTTCTACAGAAGCAGGGATCTTTGCCTCCTTCATAGATGTGCAGTTGATAAATGCCTGCTTGCCGATAGAGGTAAGTGTATCGGGAAGCTCAACATTTTCAAGGCTGTTGCAGCCGCTGAAAACGTATTCATTGATTTTTGTGATGTTTTCAGGGATAGTAATATTTACAAGAGAGTCACATTCGGAGAATGTGTAGTTGTCAATAGCAGTAAGTGATGTGCCGAAATCAACGTCTGTAAGAGCAGAACATTCACTGAATATCCACTTATCGAGATGTGTAACGCCATTGCCCAGAGAAGCTGATGCCAGGTTCTTGCAGTTTGCAAAAGCACTGATGCCGATTGATGTAACAGTATCCGGAATTGTAACAGTTTCAAGGCCGCTGCCATAGAATGAATAGTCACTTATTTTTTCCAGACCATCCGGAAGTTCAATTGTCTTCAGACTCTTGCAGTTATAGAACAGCTGGTCTGTGATCTCAGTAAGTGCAGCAGGAAGCTTTACGCTTTCAAGACCAGTACAGCCATAGAATGCCTGTTTGCGGATATCATTAAGGTCAGCCGGAAGCTCAATGGATTTGAGGTTTTCACAGAAAGCAAAAGAACCTGAATTTATTTCAGTGACTGTTTCAGGAATGATAATGCTTTCAATAGCTGAATTTGAAAATACATCCGGACGTATGGACTTTAATTCAGCAGGGAGTTTAACGTTTGCAAGAGAATAGCAGTTTGAGAAAGCTGCTGTACCAATTTCCTTTACACTATCAGGAATATCAACTGATGTAAGACCTGTATATGCAAAGGCACTGTTTGAAATGTCCACCAGTGATTCCGGAAGTTTGATCTCAGAAAGTGAATAGCAGTTGTAGAAAGCGCTTCCCATAATATTGGTAACGCCCTCAGGAATAGTCACGTCTGTAAGGAACGGGCAATCCTGAAACATGAGTGTACTGATTTTTGTAAGTGCCTTTGGCAGAACAACGGATTTAAGCTCAGTACATCCTGCAAATGCCTCACTGCCTGCCTTAGCAAGACCGTCTGGAAGAACAACTGATTCAAGTCCTGTCATTGTAAAGGCATTAAGACCGAGAAGTGTAAGGTTTGCGGGCCAGTGTACGTTCTTTAAGTTTACAGCGCCGCAGAAAGCGTTATTACCGATAGTTTCAACTGTATCGGGAATATAGATGGAAGTAACCTTTGATGAATAGAAAGCGTCATTAAGAATTGCAGTTACAGGATAGCCGCTTATTGTATCAGGTATTCTTATCTCAGTTAGATCCTTAAAACCCTCGGCAAGACCTGTAATATACATAACTTCCTTGTCATCCTTAAAATCATATTCGAAGCAGTCTTCCGGAGTTACCTCCATACTGTCA
>JBJERG010000091.1:0-1687 GCA_051882155.1 Ruminococcus sp. | reverse complement strand
ATACTACAGTCACAACTACAGATACCACTGTCACAACAACAGAAACTACTGTAACAGACACAGAAACTACAACCACAGAAACCGAAACTACCACAATTACAACTGAAACCTCTTCTTCTGAAACCACAACAACAGAAACAATACCAGCAGATGTTTTATACGGCGATATAAACCTTGACAAAACTGTTTCCATGGTAGATGTTATCTATCTCAACAAATACATTGCTGATATAATATCATTCAATGCTGAACAGACTGCAAATGCAGACTGTGTAAATGACAGCAAAATTGACTCAGCTGATGCAACTGCTCTTTTAAAATTCCTGGTAAACAAGGTAAGCAGTCTTCCTCTTGCGGCTCAGTAAATGAAAAAACTCCCGGTTATTAAAGAATCGGGAGTTTTTGTTTATATATAGTTTAAAACAGACCCATTACGTAGTCATCAATGGTATTCCAGTCGTCCTCATTTACAGGGCAGTAAACACCGTCTTCAGTTTTAATTTCAATAGTGAAGTCGATGTTGTCCTTGTATTCAAGGTTTTCAGAACCTTTTTTCAGTACATCGAGAACCTTTGAAGCATAATCATCCTCAAGCTGTTTTATTTCCTCTTCGGAAAGTGATTCAAGCTCTGTTTCTCCGATTTCAGACAGTGTATCGTTGTAGTCGTTTATGCAGTCCTTGATATCATCTTCAACCTGTTCAAGAAGGTTAATTGGTTTGATAGAAACTCTTACATAGCAGCTGTCATTGCCGTTTTCAGCGGAAGCGACAGTGTATTTGGATTTCATAAGAAGATCCTCTGTAAATTCAATGTATTCATTGTGAAGATCATCGCTTATATCCTCGGTGTATACCTTGCAGTAGTAGGCTATTGATTCAGCATAATACTCAACGGTATTATCATAAAGAGCTTTTGCTTCCTCTTCGCTTGATTTGGTTACTGACATATAATTCTGAAATTCGCCCTTATAGGAAGCGTCCATAATTCCTGCAACATAATCCATGGAAAAATCCTTGTCAACATTTTTGCAGCCTGTGATGAATGTACATGAGCATATTGACAGAGCAAGAAGGGCGCCTGTAATTTTTTTCATAAAAAAGCCTCCGTAAAAAATAATTATATATAAATATTAACATATCACGGCAATAAAGTCAAGAGCGAATTTCCGTCTGAATATTGCCTTTAAAGAGTCTGTATATTATCAGATTTGCTGTGTATAATATTTTCATAATTTGCTTTAAAGGAGCGATAAAAAATGAGGATACGCACAATATTCGGACGGGAAATACTTGATTCACGAGGAAACCCCACAGTTGAAGCGGAGATAGTGCTTACAGACGGGGCAAGAGGAAGAGGCGCTGTACCCAGCGGAGCCTCTACGGGAAAATTCGAGGCTGTGGAGCTGAGAGATAAGGACAGGAAAAGATACGGCGGAAACGGCGTGAGGAAGGCTGTTTCAAATATCAATACTGTTATACGTGAAAAGCTGACGGGTGTATATTTCACAAGTCCCTATGAGATAGACCGTCTTATTTTAAGTCTTGACAGTACCGGCAATAAGTCGGAAATTGGGGCAAATGCTCTTCTTGCCGTGTCTATTGCCGCTGCAAAGGCTGCAGCAGGTTCACATCATATGCCTTTGTTTCAGTTTTTAGGCGGTGTGAGTGCAGTTAAAACTCCGGTGC
>JBJERG010000090.1:0-1690 GCA_051882155.1 Ruminococcus sp. | reverse complement strand
TTATCAAGCTTATCCCATTTTCCAAATATTGAAGCGTTTTCATCAGACTGAGCTGAAGTACTTTGCTCTTCCATACCCAGAAGATAGTCAGTACTTACGCCATAAAACTTTGCAAGCTTGCATAAAAGTCCTCCTGAAGGCTCACGGGTATTTTTTTCATAATTATTATATGTGGTATAAGGAAGTCGGAGTGCCGCAGCAGCTTGTTTTACCGAAATTCCCCGACTTTCCCTTACCTTTTTCAGCCTGTCATCAAACATCAGATTTCACCGCCTGTCCATATAAGGATAAATACTCAAAACGTTATATATATTATACCCAATTCGAGTAAAAATGTCAATAGAAAAATTCTTTCTATTTTTCCCATCTGAATTTCGTCAGTTCACCCTTTGTTTCAAGATCAGGATAATCATTTTGTCTGAGAGCTTCATAGACTGCTACTGCAACTGAATTTGAAAGATTAAGACTTCTCAGAGTATTTCTCATCGGTATACGAAGGCAGTTTTTTTCATTTTCATATAAAAGCTCCTCCGGCAGTCCCTTGTCCTCTCTTCCAAAAATAAGGTAAACCTTTCCTTTATATGAAGCATCGCTGTGTCTGCGTCTGCCCTTTGTAGTGAAAAAATAAAACTCTCCGTCATTTTTAGAGAAGAAATCCTCTATGCCGTCATAGTATGTAATGTTAAGCTTATCCCAGTAGTCAAGCCCTGCACGTTTCAGAGCTTTATCTGTAACAGTAAAACCCATAGGCTTTACAAGATGAAGTGACGCTCCTGTAACTGCACAGGTTCTTGCAATATTTCCAGTATTTTGAGGAATCTGAGGTTCTACCAGAACGATATTCAATTCTGTCATGCTGTTATTTTCCTTTGTATAAGAAATGCTGACTGCCGCCATAATATTTCAGGAGGTGAAATATTATGACAGTAAAATCAGTTATAAAGGGTGTTGGTTTAGGTGCGGCTGCCGGAACAGTTATGTATATTATGTCAAAGGCAACCTCAAGACAAAAGCACGATATCCGTAAAAACACCAATAAAGCAATCAAGGCTGCAGGCTGCATTCTTGACGATATAACTTCTATTATTATGTAGAATATCAGCGCAGTACATCAGTGCTGCGCATTTTTTCTGTAGCCGAGATAGCTTTCCAGAATAATAGTTGCTGCCACAGCGTCAACTACCGCTTTTCTTTTTTTTCCTCTTGTATTTGTTACATTGAGATAATTGTGTGCGGAAACTGTGGTACATCTTTCGTCCCACAGTTCCACCGGAAGACCTGTCATTTCCTTTAAGCCCTCAGCAAATGCACTGCATTTTTCGGCACGTTCACCTATTGTGTTATTCATATTCTTTGGATAACCTACCACCAGAAGCTCTGCACCTCGCAGTTTAGCTTCAGCGGCAACCTTTTCCATACATAAATCAAAATCCTTTTCTGCAATGACCCCAGCTGGAGAAGCGAGGAATTCACTTTTATCGCAAACCGCAAGTCCTGTCCTGGAATCACCAAAATCCACAGCCATTATAATCATGCTATTATTCCCTTATATCAATTACCACGGCTTCACTGAGCCGATTATTTCATTTATATCAGAAATGCCCTTTGCATCCAGCCAGTCATTCATTTCATCAATAATGCGTACAGGTGCATATGGGTCTGTGAAGATAGCAGCACCTACCTGTACAGC
>JBJERG010000089.1:0-7540 GCA_051882155.1 Ruminococcus sp. | reverse complement strand
CTTCACGTTTCAGGTAAATTTTTGCACCGCCCAGAGCTTTTGTAAGCTTTTCAGCATAGTAAAGCCTTGAGGGTCTGCCTGCATATTCATTGAACAGTTCTGTCAGTTCCTTGTTGAAAGCAGGGTCATTTTTATAGAAATTGTAAGCCTTTTCAAGCTCTATAACTGCATTCATAAGAGTTTCCGGGATATACTGTCCTCCATGAATGCCGAATCTTCCGTTTTTGTTAGTCATTGTTTTTATCCGCCTTTCTGACAGCGTCAATGAATGACGCTATCTTATCCTTATACTTAAAGCCGTATGCTTCAAGAGATGAACTTGCGTCCACGCCGAAGGGTCTGAGGTTTTTTATTGCAAAGCCCACATTGTATGGTGAAAGTCCTCCTGCCAGAAAATATGGTCTGTTAATTCCTTCAATCAGCGAATGGTCAAACTCTTCGCCTGAACCTTCTCCGGAATCAAGCAGAACCATATCTGCATGGCTTTCATTTGCAAGCAGAATATCCTCCTCTGTTTTTACCTTGAATGCTTTTATAACGGTGCAGTCAGAACAGGACTTCAGAAGGTCTATATATGAATTATCTTCTCTTCCGTGAAGCTGAACAGCGTCAATACATCCGCTCTGAAGGATCTTAACGACCTCTTCCATGTCCTCATCAACAAAAACTCCCACCGGAATAATACTTGCATCAAGGCTTTTTCTCAGATTTTTTGCAACAGAAGGCAGAATATATCTCTTGCTTTTCTTTGCAAAAACGAATCCGATATAATCGGGAGAAAATTCATTTACATAGTCAATGTCTTCAATCCGTCTTAATCCACAGATTTTTATTCTGGTCATATTTCACCTCGAAGCTCCTTTAGCTTTTGATTTTTGTCCTCTGCACGCATCAGCGTTTCGCCTATGAGAACAGCGTCTGCTCCGATTTCCCTGAGAACTGCAATGTCCTCTGCGCTTTTTATACCGCTTTCCGATACAAATATCACATCTTCCGGTATCAGTTCTCTCATGCGTCTGCTGTTGTCCGTATCAACTGTGAAATCCTTTAGATTACGGTTATTTACGCCGATAATTCTTGCTTTGCAGGAAATGGCAGTCTTTATTTCCTCTTCGCTGTGAGCTTCAACAAGGGCAGACATACCGAGAGAATCGCATATCTTTATATATTCAGTTATCTGTTCCTGTGAAAGAATGGAGCAGATGAGCAGAACAGCCTTTGCACCCAGGAGTTTAGCTTCATAGATCATGTATTCATCTACGGTAAAATCCTTTCTGATACAGGGAATGGATACAGCTTCAGCAATTTCACGGAGATATTCATCACTGCCGAGAAATCTTGTTGGCTCTGTAAGGACGGAGATGCAGTCAGCGCCGGCGGCTTCATATTCCTTTGCAATCCGGAGATAGGGAAAGTTTTCGGCGATAATGCCCTTTGAAGGAGAAGCCTTTTTGCATTCACATATAAATGAAATGCCAGGTTTTCTAAGAGCATTTTCAAATTCAAAGTTTCCTTTGGGAAGCGCCAGTGCCATTTCCTTTATTTTTTCAGCAGATATTTTCAGTTTGGCATTTAGAGTGCGCTTTTTTGCTTCTTCTGCCAGCTGGTCAAGTATTGTCATAATGTTCTCCTTAATTGTTTGAAAGGGCAATGAGTTTCTCGAGGGTTTCAAGAGCCTTGCCGGAATCAATGATTTCCTCAGCAAGCTTTATTCCCTCTGCAATAGAATCAGCCTTTTCGCCTATGCAGAGAGCAGCACCTGCATTCATAAGAACGGCGTTTCTTCTGTGACCTTTTTCACCGTCGAGGATCGCTCTTGTGATTGCGGCATTTTCCTCCGGATTTCCGCCCTTCAGGTCTTCCTTTGAACATCTTTCAAAGCCGAAATCCTCAGGCTTTATCTCATATTTTCTGTACCAGCCGTCCTTGAATTCAGCCACAAGGGTAGGTGCGGAAAGTGATATTTCATCCAGTTTATCAGTTCCGAAAACAACCATGCCCTTTCTGACGCCAAGATTCATAAGAACCTGTGCAAGCGGATCTACAAGAGAAGCGTCATAAACACCGAGAAGCTGACGCTCAGGGCTTGCAGGGTTTGTGAGAGGCCCAAGAATGTTGAATACGGTACGTATGCCAAGTTCCTTTCTGATAGGACCTACGTATTTCATGGAGGTATGATATTTCTGTGCAAAGAGGAAGCAGAAACCGACCTTTTCCAAAAGCTCAATGCACTTTTCAGGTTCAAGGTTAATATTTACCCCCAGAGCTTCAAGGCAGTCAGCAGTACCGCAGGAAGATGAAGCCGCACGGTTGCCGTGCTTTGCAACTTTAAGTCCAGCCGCCGCACATACGATAGCAGTAGTAGTGGAAATGTTGAAGCTGTGGGAACCGTCGCCGCCTGTACCTACAATTTCAAGCAGGTCAAGGTCATTGGGAACCTTGGTGGCAGCGTCACGCATTGCCTGTGCGCAGCCTGTTATTTCGTCAATGGTTTCTGCTTTTGTGCTTTTAGTGGAAAGTGCCGCCAGAAATGCCGCATTCTGGGTGGCGCTTGTTTCGCCGTGCATTATCTCTGAAATAACTTCATATGCTTCTTCATAGGTAAGATCCTGTTTGTCAACGATCTTCATAATAGCTTCTTTAATCATATCGGTTTCCTCCTTAAAGTTCAATAAAGTTTTTAAGCATCTGTCTGCCGTCTGGCGTCATGATGGATTCCGGGTGGAACTGAACGCCGAATATGGGATATTCCTTATGCTGAACAGCCATTACCTCTCCGTCCTCTGTAACTGCGGTAACTTTAAGGCAGTCAGGCATTGTGTCCGGGTCTGCTGCAAGGGAATGATATCTTGCCACTGTAGCATTTTCTGGAATATCCTTGAAAAGAGGACATTCCGTATCAAATTTAACAACCGACTGCTTGCCGTGCATAAGTTCCTTTGCGTAAGTTATTTCTGCGCCGTATGCGCTGCATATAGCCTGGTGACCAAGGCATACTCCCAGAGTGGGAATGTTTTTTGAAACTGTCTTAGCGGTTTCTATAATAATTCCTGCGTCCTCAGGTCTTCCAGGACCGGGAGAAAGAATAATTTTATCCGGAGAAAGCTTTTCTATCTCTGAAACAGTCATTTCGTCATTTCTGATTACCTTTATATCCGGACATATCTCTCCGATAAGCTGATAAAGATTATATGAAAAGCTGTCGTAATTGTCAATGAGCAGTATCATAATTCCACCTCGCTTGCAGATTTAAGTGCGCCGATAACAGCCGCCGCCTTGTTTATGCACTCCTGATATTCCTTTTCCGGCACAGAATCCGCAACGATTCCTGCGCCGCTTCTTACGAATACCTTTCCGTTTTTCTTGTATGCGATTCGTATTGCAATGCACACGTCAAGATTTCCTGTAAAATCTATATATCCCACAGCACCGCCGTAAATGCCTCTTTTATTGTTTTCAAGTTCGCCAATAAGCTGACAGGCTCTGATTTTCGGAGCGCCGGAAAGAGTTCCCGCAGGAAGAACTGCGCTTACAGCGTCAAGTCCGTCATATTCCGGGCTTATTTCACCTCTGACGGTGGAGCCGATGTGCATTACATGGGAGTAACGCTCTATGCTGTGGAGCTTTTCAACTTCAACCGTACCGAATCTGCTTATCTTTCCAAGGTCATTTCTGCCAAGGTCAACCAGCATATTATGCTCAGCCAGTTCCTTTTTGTCAGCAAGGAGATCGGCTTCCAGAGCTTTGTCTTCTGCATTTGTCTTTCCTCTGGGTCTTGTTCCGGCAAGCGGAAATGTATGCAGAACGCCGTCCTCCAGTTTAACAAGGGTTTCCGGCGAAGCGCCTGCAACCTCCACATCTGTTCCGGAGAAATAGAACATATAGGGTGAAGGGTTCATTGTCCGGAGCATTCTGTATGTGTTAAGAAGACTGCCCTCAAAGGGTGCAGACAGGCGGTTTGAAAGCACTATCTGGAAAATATCGCCTTCCTTGATGTGCATTTTGGCTTTTTCCACCATTGCGCAGTAAGTTTCCTTATCGAAAAGCGGTGTAACTTCTCCTGTAAGATGTCCGCCGGGTTCGTTTTTCTGCTGACCATGGCGAAGAAGATCGGCAAGCTTCTGAAGCTCAAACAAAGCCTTATTGTAGCCTGCTTCCGGATCGGAAAGCTGCATATTTACAATGAGAATGATCTTCTGTCTTACATTGTCAAATGCTATTACCTTATCAAACAGCATAAGGTCAACGTCCTTGAAATTCTCCGTATCCTCCGCATTATTTCTCACAGAAGGCTCGCTGTATCCAAGGTAATCATATGAGAAGTATCCCACCAGTCCGCCTGTAAATGAAGGCAGGTAGTCAAATTTCGGGCTTTTGTATTCAGAGAGAATCTGGCGTATCTGTTCATTTGGATTATCTGTTTTGATTCTGATGTCACCGATTTTCATGTCGTTGCCTGAACAGGATATTTCCAGCTTCGGGTCAAATCCCAGAAATGTATATCTGCCCCATTTTTCATTTGCAGCGGCAGATTCAAGAATATAGCAGTGGGAGGAAATGTTCTTCAGTATCTGCAATGCCTGCACCGGCGTACAGATGTCTGACAGGATCTCACAGCTTACAGGAAGAATGTCGTATTTGTTTTCTTTTGCGATTTCCATAACCTTTTCAAAAGTCGGGGAATAGTTCATAATGCACCTCCAAAAATAATAAAAGCTTCTCGTTTCCTGTACGAGAAGCCTTTGCATTTTATAAATGAAAAAGTCCCGGACAGAAAACTCTTCTGCCAAGGACGAATAATTTATATTATCCGCGGTGCCACCTTGATTCACAGCTTTATAAAAAGCCATGCCCTTACAGAGTACCATCATACTCCTGACAACTAACGTATGCCTTCACGTCGCATAATACTCTGCACTTTTGCAAAAGCACATTTGAATGCGCCCTCAGCGGTCCATTTGATAATCTGTTTTCGCCCGAATCTCAGCACCACGGGTTCTCTGTGGAATCATAATTACCTTTATCTCCGCTTCAACGGTTTACTATATTATATTACATTTCAATCCCTTTGTCAATAGTTTTTTGAAATTTTTCTGAAAAAAGAAAAACCGCAGCTTCAGACCCAATATCTGTAAGTGCGGTAACTTTTCTTTTTTATATGTGATTCTGTTCAGTAACCTTAAATCTGAGGATTTTCTTTGTAGAATTCTTTTCAAATTCCTCGTCTTTAAGAAGCACCCTCTGAATGTGCTTGTACTGAGGCTGATCCTTGTTATAGTTTTTGATAAGGCTCTCAAAATATTCCTGATTTCCGGCAAATTCCTCACTGGGGAATATCTGTACAGCAAGTGAACCCTTATTTTCATATACAACGGCTTCACAGACAGCGTCGTCACGGAGAATCTGTTCTTCAATTTCCTCAGGAGATACATTTTCACCGTTGCTGAGAATGATAAGATTCTTTTTTCGTCCTGTTACATACAAAAATCCGTCTTCGTCAACACGTCCCAGGTCACCTGTGGCATACCAGCCCTCCCGCAGAACAGCATTTGTAGCAGCTTCGTCCTTGTAATATCCCAGCATAACATTGTCGCCCTTTACAAGGATCTCATCATCCTCTGCTATCATTACGCTGCATCCTTCAAGGATCTGTCCTACGCTGCCGTCCCTCCAGTAATGATTTCTGTTTACGGATACAACAGGTGAACATTCAGTGATTCCATAGCCGTTGAGAATATTTATACCAAATGCACGCAGTGCCTTTACATATTTCGGATCAAGAGCAGCACCGCCGCATATTATATTCTCAAGATTTCCGCCGAATGCAGATAAAACAGACTGAAAAAGCATACCTCTTATGTCAACGCCCACATTCAGAAGGGTATTGCTGATTTTTGAAGCACGATTTATCAGTTTTTCCTTGCCGTTCTTCTTAGCTGTATTAAGAATGCTCTTATAAAATGTCTGTACAAAAAGCGGAACGACAAAAAGTGTCTGGGGCTTATACTCACGCAGTTCAGTCTGGAGATTTTTCAGAGAGCTGTTAAGGTGTGTTGCATAGCCGTAATGATAAACCTTGAAAACTGCTGTAATAAGTCCGAAAGTATGGTGAAAGGGCAGTACTGAAAGGGTATTTCCTTCGAGTATAAAATTCTTGCAGGCAGCATTGATATCCGACGCCATATTTTTATGGCTCAGCATAACACCCTTGCTGTCGCCTGTTGTGCCTGATGTGAAGAAAATAGCCGCCAGCTTTTCGGGAGAAACCTCAAAATCCAGAAATTCATGATTTCCCTTTTCAATGAGCTTCTTTCCCTCTGCAATATATTCTGAGAAACAAATGGTGGAAAAGGAACTGATATTATCAGCTTCTGTTATAAGGTTCTCTCCTTTTTTTGAAACAACGGCAGCACAGCAGTCGCTCTGTTTTAAAAGCTGACACACTTTCTCTGAGGGAAGATTTTTGTCAATGGGAACAGCAACGTTTCCTCCGTTTACAACAGCAAGGAAAGCCACAAGCCAATCATATGAATTTTTGCCGATTATGGCAATATGTGAATTATGATATCCCTTGCTGAACAGGTATGTACCAAAGGCATTTATGTCATCACTGAACTCTTTAAATGTTCTTCGGGCAGTTTTTCCTGCACCTGCAGCAAATGAAAACGCAATTTCATCGGAAGATTCAGCCGTGCGCCTGCACACCATGTCCTTGAGGTCTGAGATCTGCGGCAGAGAATACAGCGGATACGGTTTGTTTTTCATCAATACCTCCAAATGCTAAGGCTCTATAAGCCTTTGATATAATAATGAAGCAGCGGTGCTGCAATATAGTTTAAATGAATAAACAGAATTCTATGAAATATTATATCATTTTGTTACAAAAAAGTCAAGTATTCGGCAGTTAATACTTCTCATGGGCAGTTTACGAGAAAATCCGTCTGATATTGCGTCAGAACAGATAGTCCTTATACTTAACCGAATCCTCCTCGGTTATTTCACGAATAACCCTGCATGGATTTCCGGCAGCGAAGGAATTTGGCGGAATATCTTTTGTAACAACGCTTCCTGAACCTATAACGCAGCCTTCGCCGATTGTAACGCCGCCGTTAATGACAACGTTGCTGGCGATCCAGCAGTTTGAGCCGATTTTAACAGGCTTTCCGTATTCGTCATCATAGGCTGTTCCGTCTTCTTTGAATTTTATGTTTCTTTCCTGCCACCTGAGCGGATGTACAGGCGTTGCAATGGTACAGTTAGGACCGAAGAAAACATTGTCGCCGATAGTGACAGGGCAGGTATCCAGAACCGTAAGATTGAAATTGGCATAGCAGTTTTCTCCGAAGGCGGTAAATACTCCATAGTCAAAATATATCGAGCCCTGGAGATAAGTGCCCTTGCCGCAGTTGGGCAGCAGTTCATTCAGAATAGCATTGCGGACAGCCTCCTCATCTTCAGATGTACTATTGTATCTTGCAGAAAGCTTATGGGCTTTGACACGAAGTTCATATAATTCTTTGACGCTTCCGTCATAAATTTT
>JBJERG010000088.1:0-7572 GCA_051882155.1 Ruminococcus sp. | reverse complement strand
AGGCAACACCGCACAAAGCACGCCTTACGGCTCTGCACGTAATCTGCTTGCACTTGTGCCCTATGGGTATCTTTTCCGTCATATTTCACAAAAAGCCTCGCTGATACACAAAGTATCAGCTGCGTTTTTTGTTTCATCTGACAAAAAATCTGACTGCGCATCTTACGCACAGTCTTTGTGCGGTATTGCCTTTAATTTTCAGTTATTTTATGAAAAAATGCGGCGGATATGCAGAATTGCAGCTGCTTTTCAGCGTAACTGCAAAGAAAAAATAAAAGGATTGCATTTTTTTCAGAAATATGTTATACTGTATGCAAAGCAGAAATTACGCTTTTCCGAAATATAAATGAAAGGATACTATTATGGATAAAAAAAGATTTCTTGCAGCAGGTCTTGCACTGCTGCTTTTAGGTACAGCCGGCTGCCGTTCTATTGATAATACCAATGGCGGCGCAATTCCTGCCATAGCAGAGAATGGCGATGTTACAACCACAATCAGCGACGGCATGGACGGAACTGTTGCACGTGAAGAAGCTACCATTGCAAATGTCAAGCCAAGCGGCGGCAAAGTTCGTGTAATTGCAGCCGGAGATAATCTGGTGCAGACAGCAGTCTATAAATCAGCTGCTGCCCATAACGAAAATGGCGAAGGGTACAATTTTGAGTACTGCTATGAAGGCGTAAAGGATATCATAGCAGAGGGCGATCTGAAAATCATTAACCAGGAAACCCTCATCTGCAACAACGATGATATAGAAATAAGCGGCAGTAACTACAGCTTCAATTCTCCGCCTGAGGTAGGAGAGGAGCTTATGAAGCTTGGCTTCAACGCTGTTTCCATGAGCAACAACCACCTTCTGGATAAGGGAATAAGCGGACTTGAATCCTGCATGACTTACTGGGAACAGATGAAGGCTGATAATCCGGGTCTTGTTACATACGGCGTATACAGAAATGAGGCTGATATGAACGATATTCGTGTCAGCGAGATAAACGGCATAAAGATTGCATTCCTTGCCTATACCGAGAATATAAACGGCTACTCTGTACCGGAGGATTCCGATGTTCAGATAGTGCTTACATCAGAGGATGAGAAGATAAAGTCACAGATCGAAGCAGCAAATGAAATTGCAGATGCTGTTGTTGTATCGGCTCACTGGGGCGTAGAGGATTCATTTGATGTAACTGACGGCGTGAAAAGACAGGCTCAGAACATGATCGACTGGGGCGCAGATGTTATTATAGGAACACATCCTCATGTACCTCAGACTATGGAATATCTGACACGTCCCGACGGTTCCCAGGGCTTTGTATTCTATTCTCTTGGAAACTTTATTTCCGCACAGACCTATAATATTAACATCATAGGCGAGATTGCAGATTTTGAAATGGTGGTTGCTCCCGAGGGTGATGTTACCATTGAAAATGTACAGGTACGACCGGTAATAACTCAGTTTGATGACGGCTATCTCAGCAATCTCAGACTGATTGCATATCGTGACTATACAGAGGAGCTTTGCGCCTCACACGGTCTGCCCTATGCAATGAGCAATGCTTATTATGCTGAATGGAACATGGACAGGATAAAAGAGATAATTGACGAGGCTATTCCGGCTGAATTCCAGAAGCTGGACTGACGGGAAAAGAAAATTTCAGAGATATTGTATAATAATTACACCTCCGGTTCACAATAGAGTCGGAGGTGTTTGATTTGAAAAACGAAACGAATCAGCCAAAAAGCACACGCCTGAAGGGCTTCTATACGGCATTGCTTATCAGCCTTGCAATGATCGGAGCAGCCTGTGCTTACGCATATCAGGCAACTACCAAAAATCTTGAGGAAAACCTCAATTCTCTCCAGAACGACCTTACAGCTGAAACAAAAGGTCCGGCTATGGAAATGAAACCCGTTACGGAACCGCCCACAGAACCTGAATCCCATGAAGCGTATGATGCTGCTGCCGATGTAAAGTCCCAGGTTCCGTCTGAAACCTCTGAAGCTGCGGAGGAAGAAACCCAGACAGAAACCCAAATCACTGAGGAAACCTTTGATCATGTATTGGTAATGCCCCTTGAAGGCGAAATACAGGCAGAGTTCAGTGACGGCGAACTTGTAAAGTCTGTTACAACCGGTACATGGCAAACCCATAATGGGGCAGACATTGCAGCCGAAGAGGGAAGTGCTGTCCGTGCTGTTGATAACGGCACAGTATCGGAGGTAAGCAAAGACGCATTATGGGGCATATGTGTTACAATTGACCATGGAAACGGTATAAAAAGCCGTTACTGCGGACTGAGCGCCGCACTTTCCATAAAGGAAGGCGATGCCGTGGAAAGCGGACAGACTATCGGTTCAGTCGGGAATACTGCCGATATTGAAAGCAAACAGGAATCTCATCTCCATTTTGAGGTGCTGAAAAATGATATTTACGTGGATCCGATAGCGTATGTAAACTCTCAGTAACTTCGGGATTTCTGCGGCAGATATTTTCTGACCTGCCGTTTTCTGCAATAAAACAGCAAAAGGACTGCCGCAGATTTAAGTCTTGCAGCAGTCCCCTTTTATTATTCGTAAAAATTATTGCATAGCTTATTCGGCGTCAGCAGCTTCGTCAGCAGCCTCATCTGCGTCAGCTTCTTCAGCACTTTCAGCGTCCTCAAGAAGCGCTCTCATGGAAATGCTGATTCTCTTGTTTTCGATATCAACATCAATGATCTTAACGTCAACAACATCGCCGATAGAAACGATATCCTTTACATTGTCAACACGCTTGTCAGCCAGCTGAGAAATGTGGATCAGACCGTCAACGCCGTCAATGATCTGTGCAAATGCACCGAAAGGTGTGATAGAAACGATCTTTGCAGAGATAACATCACCAACCTTGTAGTTAGCCTTGAACTGCTCCCAGGGATTGTCCTCAGTCTTCTTGTAGCCCAGAGAGATTCTGTTGTTTTCCTTATCCAGTTCCTTGATGTAAACTTCGATAAAGTCGCCAACCTTTACAACCTCAGACGGATGCTTGATGCGCTTCCAGGACAGCTCAGAAATGTGAACCATACCGTCAATGCCGCCCAGGTCTACGAATGCGCCGTAGCTTGTCAGGGACTTTACTTCGCCCTTGTATGTTGCGCCAACCTCAGCTGTTTCCCAGAACTTCTCCTTAGCAGCTTCCTTTTCAGCCTTCATAACAGCCTTGATGGAACCTACAGCACGTCTTCTGTGCTCGTTTACTTCGAGGATAACAAACTTAGCCTTTGTCTTCAGAAGAACATTCAGGTCAGCGTTTCTCGGAAGACCGCTCTGTGAAGCAGGGATAAATACACGAACGCCTGCATAGCCAACGATAACGCCGCCCTTTACAACGCTCTGAACTGTACCTTCCAGAACAGTTTCCTCTTCCTTAGCCTTGATGATTTCCTCAAAGCCCTTCTGCTCGTCAACCTTCTTTTTGGAAAGCATAACGATGCCTTCCTGGTCGTTGATCTTGATTACAATCAGGTCGATCTCATCGCCGACTTTTACGATATCAGCCGGTGTCAGAGTGGGGTCATCTGTCAGCTCGCTGAGCTGTACATAGCCGGTGTGCTTTGTGCCTACTTCAACGATGGCTTCGTTGCTGTTCAGTGCCACAACAGTGCCCTTAACTTTCTCTCCTGTATGTATTTTCTTGAAGGACTGATCAAGCAGCTCTTCAAAGTTCATGTTGTCCTCAGTCATGATTTCAGTCATAGTGGTTTTTACCTCCTCAATAATATGTGCCGGAGTGGACGCGCCGGCAGTAATGCCTATAAGGCGGGCATTACGCAGGTTGAGAGTATAAAGCTCATCCGAAGTCTCAATATGATAGGAACGGCAGTTCTTTTTGCACACATCAAACAGCTTCACTGTGTTGGAGCTGTGCTTGCCGCCGGCGATTATCATCAGATCAGAACGCTTCGAAAGCTCGTCTGCGTCCGACTGGCGCACCTGCGTTGCATGACAGATCGTGTCATAAACCATTATGTTCGGATCATCTTTTGGTAGAGCATCAATACACTTTTCCCATACTAATATATTATACGTTGTTTGGGCAACAATTGCAAGTCTTTTTCCTAATTTTTCATACTTTGTTCTTAAAAAATTTATAAGTGATTCATCATCTTCAAAAACAGAGCAGTTACCATTACAATGACCGACAATTGCCGCAACCTCGGGATGATTTGCGTCGCCGGCAATGAGTACATAATCGCCGTCAGCGGTGTGCTTTGCAACAATTTTATGAATTTTTGCAACGAAAGGGCAGGTGGCGTCCACATAAGGGTTGCCCATGGCATTCAGCTGATCGTAAACGTCCCTGCTGACGCCGTGGGAACGTATGACAGCGCATTCGTCGGGACGAAGTTCAGACACCTGGCTTATGATACGTGCCCCTCGTCTAATCATGTCGTCAACAACGTTGTTGTTATGGATAATAGGTCCCAGTGTGGCAACGGCAGAATATTTGTCCAGAGCTTCATAGGTCATTTTTACTGCACGATCCACACCGAAGCAGAAGCCTGCTGATTTTGCAACGGTGATCTGAAACATATTTTATTTCTCCTTGGAAGAACGATTTTTTTCATCACGTGCCTTTTCACGGGAAGATTTGTGTTTAGGTTCGTCGTGAATGATTTCAAAGGGCGGATTTTCTTCCACCATGGTTTTTATGGAGGACATGATATCATCCTTCATTTTTTTCATTTCAAGCGGATTTGAATCTGCTGTAAGACCGTATTTCTCCGGATATAAAGGCTTTCCTATGCGAACGCATATTTTGCTGCGGAAATGCAGATTGTTTGAGTTAAAGATAATGCCCACGGGAATAACAGGAACTCCGCTTTTTGCAGCAAGAACGCATACGCCTGTTTTTCCTCTGCCGACTTTTCCATCGGTATGGCGGGTGCCTTCCGGGAATATGGTCATATAGCGTTTGCTTTTAAGTCTTTTCGAAGCTTCAGCCATCATATCGTAATCCGGATCTGCTGACCAAGTTGAAGGAAATGCACCCAGCGCCCTTATGAGGTGGCTGAATCCGGGAGTTTTGAAGAGAGATTCCTTTGCAACGAAGCATACAGGGTGAGGTTTAGTGAGGGCTGTAAGTACGGGATCAAGGTAGCTTCTGTGGTTTGAGGCGAAAATAGCCGAATCCACATGGGGAATATTTTCACGTCCCTCAAAGCGGATGCTGTACACCGGCAGTAGAGCAAGGCGTACAATGAAGCATAAAAAGTGATAGACTGCGGATACAAAACGATATTTCACAGGCAGCCTCCTTTAGTCTTCAAGCTCCAGACGTTCTCTGATGAGCGAAAGGATTTCCTCGCATACCTCATGGAATCCCATATCTGTAGTATCAATGAGAACAGCGTCTTCAGCCTGGCGAAGGGGTGCAATGGCACGGTGAGAATCGTTGTAGTCACGCTTGATTATATCATCACGTATTTCCTCATATGTAGGGCAGTCAGCCTTTTCTTTCAGTTCAAGGTAACGGCGGCTTGCACGTTCATCAGCAGAAGCCGTCAGGAATATTTTCAGGTCTGCGTCCGGAAGAACCACAGTTCCGATGTCACGGCCGTCCATTATGACATTATGCTCACGTGCTATTTTCTGCTGAAGGTCAAAGAGGAATTCCCTTACCTCCGGAATGGCGGATACCTTTGAAGCGCCCATGGATATTTCAGGTGTTCTTATATCGTCTGTAACGTCCTTGCCGCAGAGGGATATTCTCTGGATACCGCCGATGAAGCTGAGTTCTATCTCTATCTCATCAAGCTGATCTATAAGCTCCTTTTCGCTGCTGAGATTATGAATGCTTGCATAGAGTGCAATGGTGCGGTAGAGAGCGCCTGTGTCAACATAGATAAAGCCAAGCTCCGAAGAGATTTCCCTTGCAATGCTGCTTTTGCCTGCCCCGGCAGGCCCGTCAATGGCGATGTTTGTGGTTTTCATATGTTTCTCCTTTTAAAAAATATTATTTATGTCAGCCGCCTGTGCCATAGCTGAGCCGGCACAATAAGCGGTCGAGAATGCTATCTGTAAATTGAATCCTCCTGTAAAGCCGTCGGCGTCTATAACTTCACCTGCGAAATAAAGTCCCGGCATTATTCTGGATTCCATTGTCTTTGAATCTATTTCCTTAACGGATACGCCGCCTCGTGTTATGATTGCCTCTTCAACAGGTCTTGTTCCTGTTAAATGAAGAGTCATTTTTTTCATCTGTCTTGTCAGCAGAAGTCTTTGCTGCTTTGTAAGGACATTAACCTTCATATCCGGCGGAATGCTGCAAAGGGAACACACAGCCGCAATGAGCTGTCCTGGCAGAAGTTTTCTCAGAAGCTGCCCGAGAGGAGCATTAGGAGTACTGCCGATTTCACGGAGCATTCTGCTGTCAAGCTGCTGTTCTGACAGGGCAGGTTTAAGGTCTATTTCAGCGGTGTATTTATCTTTGTCAAAGGGTGCTTTAAGAAGTGAACTTGCACTGAGAGTCAGCGGACCTGAAATTCCGTAGCTCATAAGCATTATTTCTCCCTGTTCGTCATAGCGGCATTTGTTTTTTTCAAGGATACGCAGGCGGACATTTTTAAGAGTAAGTCCTGCTACCTCTGCGCACCATGTTTCTTCTGCCGTCAGCGGAACAAGGGACGGTCTGGGTTCAATAATGGTATGGCCTGCTGATTTTGCAAATTCATAGCCGTCGCCTGTAGAGCCTGTCACCGGATAGGATACACCTCCAGTGGCAACAAGAACATTTTTTGCCCTGTAAATGGAGCCGTCGGAGGTTACTGCACCGATGCAGCGGCCGTTTTCGGTAAGAAGTTTTTTGACTCTTGCTCGTATAATGGGAATACCCGCCTTTTTCAGAGCCTTTTTAAGTGCTTCGGTTATGTCGGCGGCACGGTCGCTTACGGGAAACACACGGTTTCCACGCTCTGTTTTCAGAGGAACGCCTATGGACTCAAAGTAATCCATAACATACTGCGGAGTGCATTTTGAAAAGGCACTGTAGAGGAATTTTCCGTTCCGGGGTATTTTAGAAATAAGAGTATCCATGCTGCAGTTGTTTGTAAGATTGCAGCGACCCTTTCCGGTTATGCGGAGCTTTCGCCCGATGTAGTCATTCTTTTCAAGAATGATACATTTTCCTCCTGCCTCTGAGGCAGTGAGGGCGGCAAAAACACCGGCAGCACCTCCGCCGATTATAAGGTGGTCTGTTTCCATGAGATCCTCACTTTTTACTGAGATTTTTTATCCGCAGGAAGAATTCGCTTCTGCGTTTTTCTGTTTCTTCCGGGTCATATGTATACTGTCCGCCGCTTAAAATGAGAACGCTTCCTTCACCTGCTTCACAGGGAATACAGCTTCTGTCAACAATGACCTGAGAGCCGTCCTCATCTGAAATAAGAAGGGCAAAATTTTCTTCAAAACGGTCTATACTGTAAAACATATATTAATTGCCTTTCACTGTCCATGCAAGGGTTTCGCCGTCTGTGGTACAGGTTATTCTGCCATCCAGATCGGTGCGGTATATTTCATCTGTAGATTTTCTGAAACGT
>JBJERG010000087.1:0-7602 GCA_051882155.1 Ruminococcus sp. | reverse complement strand
AGGGCGCCCAGTGAAATAATGTCAACTCCCGTTTCTGCGATCTCTCTGATATTGGCTTCTGTAACATTGCCGGAAGCTTCCAGCAATGCACGTCCTGCGGTGATCTCAACAGCCTTTTTCATATCCTCACAACTCATGTTGTCAAGCATGATGATCTCAGTCTTAACGTCAAGAGCCTCACGCAGCTCCTCAAGGTTTCTTACCTCAACCTCTATTTTAACCATATGACCGATCTTTTCACGAAGAGCATTTACAGCTCCGGTAATTCCGCCGTATGCGTCAATGTGATTGTCCTTCAGCATTGCACCGTCAGAAAGATTGTAGCGGTGATTCCTTCCGCCGCCTACCGTTACAGCATACTTCTGAAGCTGTCTGAGTCCCGGCAGAGTCTTTCTTGTATCCGTGATTTTAGCGTTTGTTCCCTTTACAAGCTCTGTGCAGCGGTTTGTTGCCGTTGCAATGCCGCTCATGTGCTGGAGAATGTTCAGCGCAGTGCGTTCACCCTTCAGGAGAGTGCGTGTGGAGCCCTGCATTTTTGCGATGATATCGCCTTTTTTAACGTGTGAGCCGTCTTCAATGAGAATCTCCATCCCGAAATCTCCGCCCACAAGCTCAAAAACACGCCTTGCAATGGATATTCCGCAGAGAATGCCCTCGTCCTTGGCAACGTAGTAAGCCTTCGATCTGTGGCTGTCATCAAGAAGATAATCAGTAGCCACATCTACATAGTGAATATCCTCTTCAAGGGCAGTGGTTATTATCCTGTCAATATAAAAATTCTGAAGCAGCATGATTTTTTCTCCTTAAATAACTTCCTTTAAAATAAGATAGCCTACCTCGGCAAGGGAACAGGCTTCAATGTAATCTCTGTCAATTATGTAATTTTCTGTCATAAGAGTGCGGCGTATCTCACGAATACGCTCAAAGCCCTCAAGTATTTTTGATGTATCCGGAATAACAAAGCAGCTTTCCTGCATAATATGACGTATTTCCGTGCGGAATCCTGCGGGCATGGGAACAGCGTTTTCCCTTTCAGGAAATACTGTCTCCTCAAAGCTGTCAGAGCATTCATGAAGCCTCTCGGAAATAGTGAGTGCCGCCTGATGTGAGAAAACAAGTGCCTCCAGCAGTGAATTGCTTGCCAGGCGATTGTTTCCGTGAACGCCTGTGTGTGAACATTCACCGCAGGCAAAGAGATTTCTGACAGAGGTTTCCGACTGCTGATTTACATTTATACCGCCCATAAGATAATGCTGACAGGGATATATGGGAATAGGCTCCTTCGTCATGTCATAGCCCTGTTCAAGTACGCTTTCGTAAATCATAGGGAAACGCTTTTTGATAAACTCAGAATCCTTATGGGAAATATCCAGATAAAAGTCACAGCTGCCTGTCCGTCTGCTTTCCATTACAATGGAATGGGACACAACGTCACGGGGTGCAAGCTCCAGACGTTCATCATAAAGGTGCATGAACCTTTCCTTATTGCAGTTCAGCAGATATGCCCCTTCACCTCTCACAGCCTCGGAAACAAGAAGACATTCCCTTGTGTGATGATTGTTGAATGCTGTAGGGTGGAACTGAATAAGATGAAGATTGCGTATTTCCGCACCAAGCCTGCTTGCCATTGCAATGCCGTCGCCGGTTGCGATCTTGCTGTTGGTGGTGAATTCATATATTCTGCCAATGCCGCCGGTTGCAAGGGTCATGAAATGACAGTGGGCAGATGACAGCTTTCCGTCTTTAAGAAGCTGTACAGAAAATCCTGTGGAGGTCTTTTTAAGATCCACCATCATGGTGTTTTCCATAATAGTAACATTGGGAAGGGTTTTCACCTTTTCAATGAGAGTTCTGATGATCTCCGCACCGGTGGAATCCTTGTGGTGGAATATTCTGTGCCTTGAATGGCCGCCTTCAAGAGTACGGTGAAGCTTACCGTCAGGCGTTCTGTCAAAATCTGCACCAAGCTTCAGTATATTTTCAATTTCATATTTTGCATTGTCAACAAGAAGACCCACAGCCTCCGGATTATTCTTGAAGCCGCCTGCAATAAGCGTGTCCTGTACATGAAGGTCAGCTGAATCATCAGTGGTATCGCCGGGCGGCTGATAAACTCCTGCAATGCCGCCCTGTGCAAGGGCAGAGTTGCAAAGGGTAAGCTCCTGCTTGCAGAGCATAAGAATACGGCAGTTCTGCGGAAGGTTGATAGCATTGTAAAGTCCGGCAGCACCGCAGCCGGCAATTATAACATCATAGGTATTCTCCATTTTCGAGAACAGTCCTTTCAGAAGGCGCACAGGCGTCTGAATTTCTTGGGCAACACCGCACAAGGCACGCCTGACGGCTCTGCACGCAATCTGCTTGCAGCTTTTCCGCCATATTTCACAAAAAGCCTCGTGAATACACAAAGTATTCACTGCGTTTTTTGTTTCATCTGACAAAAAATCTGACTGCGCATCTTACGCACAGTCCTTGTGCGGTATTGCCCTTGTATGCCGTCATGGTATACTTATTCAAGTATATCACAAAAAAACTGATTTGTCACCTGTTTTCAAAGAATTTTAATATTATTTTGAATTACTATAATCAAACCACTTTTTTCACAAAACGAATACCTTATTCGCTTTACATTTTTTACATTTTATGGTATAATTGTAAGTGTACTGAAAGTAAAAAGGAGGAAAAACTATGATTCGTAAACTCATAGGGTGCATAAGAGAGTACAGGAAACCGGCTCTTCTTGCACCGCTTTTTGTTACCCTTGAGGTAATAATGGAAGTCATTATACCCATAATGATGGCGAAGCTCATTGACGACGGTATAGACGGCGGAGATTTTCATGCCCTTATCACAGTGGGCGCAGCACTTTTTGTAATGGTCATAATGTCCCTGCTTTTCGGAGTGCTTGCAGGAAAATTTGCAGCAGTGGCAAGCACAGGCTTTGCAAAAAATCTCCGGCATGATATGTTTCACAAGGTACAGACCTACTCATTCCATAATATAGACAGGTTTTCAGCGTCCAGTATCGTCACCCGAATGACCACCGACGTCCAGACTGTCCAGAATGCCTTCCAGATGCTTGTTCGTATTGCCCTGAGAACGCCTACAATGCTGGTGTTTTCCCTTGTTATGGCGTTTCTCGTAAACAGCAGGCTGGCTCTCATTTTTCTTGCAATACTGCCGGTTCTGGCACTGGGCATTTATATAATCATGTCAAAGGCTCATCCCATATTCAAGCGTGTGTTCCGTACATATGATAAGCTGAATAATGTGGTGCAGGAAAACCTCCACGGTATAAGAGTTGTCAAGTCCTATGTAAGAGAAGAGCATGAGAAGGAAAAGTTCGGCAGAATATCGGGAGATATATACAATGACTTCGTAAAGGTTGAAAAACGGCTGAACCTTGCCTTTCCGCTGATGCAGTTCTGTATGTACAGCTGCATTATTCTGATAAGCTGGATAGGCGCAAGACTTATCGTAGGCTCGGAAATGACCACCGGCGAACTTATGAGTATGTTCACCTACGCAATGCAGATCCTCATGAGCCTTATGATGCTTGCAATGGTCTTCGTTATGATAATCATGTCAAGAGCCTCTGCTGAACGTATCACAGAAATACTCAGCGAGGAAAGCGACCTGCACAGTCCGGAGAAAAACGCCGTTACAGAGGTTCCGGAAGGCTCCGTTGAATTTGATGACGTAAGCTTCAGCTATTCCGGCAAGGCTGACAGATGCTGCCTTAAAAATGTCAATCTGAAAATCCCGTCAGGTGCTACAGTGGGTATATTAGGCGGTACAGGCAGCGCAAAGTCCACCTTCGTTCAGCTTATCCCAAGACTTTATGACGTCACCTCCGGCAGCGTTAAGGTTGGCGGCATTGATGTAAGAGATTATGACCTTGAAGCTCTCAGACATCAGGTTGCAATGGTGCTTCAGAAGAATGTTCTCTTCTCCGGCACAATAAAAGAAAATCTCCGCTGGGGCAATGAAAACGCCACAGATGAGGAGCTTGTTCATGCCTGCAAGCTTGCCTGTGCAGATGATTTCATTAATGCTTTTCCGGATAAATATGATACCTATATCGAACAGGGAGGAACAAATGTTTCCGGCGGACAGAAGCAACGACTCTGTATCGCAAGAGCCCTTCTGAAAAAGCCGAAGATCCTCATTCTTGACGACTCCACCAGTGCAGTGGATACCGCCACTGACGCAATGATCAGAAAGGCATTCCTTGAGGAAATACCCGGCACTACCAAAATCATCATTGCCCAGAGAATAAGCTCCATTCAGGAGGCTGACTTTATAATAGTACTGGATAACGGCGTTGTTACAGATACAGGCACCCATGAGGAGCTGTTTGAAAACAATGAGATCTACCGTGAGGTATATGAAGCTCAGCAGAAAGGAAGTGTACCGCAATGAGTATGCACGGCAGAAAGAATATGCCTAATATGGGAAAGCCGCCGAAAAATGCAGGCAGCACCTTTAAACGGCTGATGAAATACGTGGGCAGATACAGAGTGCTTATGATACCTGTTGTGATCTGCATTTTCATAAGCGCAGTTGCAGGAGTTGCAGGCTCGCTTTTTCTGAAAACACTGATAGACGACTACATCACACCTATGCTTCTGAATAAAAGCACCGACTTTGCACCGCTTCTCAGAGCAATAATCATGATAGCCGGAATATTCGTACTGGGTATAATCTCCACATTTATCCAGATGCGCATTATGGTCACAATTGCCCAGGGGGTACTGAAAAAGGTGAGGGACGATATGTTTTCCCATATGCAGTCCCTGCCCATAAGCTACTTTGACAGAAACGCAGCCGGCGATATCATGAGCCTTTATACAAATGATACTGACACCCTCCGCCAGATGATAAGCCAGAGCATACCCCAGTTCATTTCCTCGGGAGTTACCATTGTGGCAGTTCTTGTTTCAATGATAGCCACAAGTCTGTGGCTTACAGGATTCGTTATCGTTTTCGTGATATTCATGATGTTTGTAACGAAATCCATAGGCGGAAAAAGCGGAAAGTACTTTGTAAAGCAGCAGCAGTCCCTGGGCAATGTAAACGGCTATATCGAAGAAATGATCCACGGTCAGAAGGTGGTAAAGGTATTCTGCCGTGAAGAGCAGACAGCAGAGGAATTCGACCGCAGAAATGAGGAACTCTTTGAAAGTGCCTCAAAGGCTAATATCTTCGCAAATATCATCGGTCCTGTGAATAATAACCTGGGTCATCTCCAGTATGTATTTTTAGGCATTGCAGGAGGTGCCCTTGCCTTCGGAGGAATCGGCGGCATCACTCTTGGTACTATTGCCGCATTTTTGCAGCTGAGCAAAAGCTTCGTGCAGCCTATAGGTCAGATCGCACAGCAGGCAAGCTCCATAATCATGGCACTGGCAGGCGCTGAGAGAATATTCTCACTTCTTGATGAAGAACCGGAAACAGATGAAGGATACGTTACCCTTGTGAATGCAAAGGAGAATCCCGACGGTTCACTTTCCGAATGCAGCGAAAGAACAGGCATATGGGCATGGAAGCATCCTCATAAGGCTGAGGGCACTGTCACCTACAAAAAGCTTGAAGGCGAGGTATGCCTGAATGAAGTTGATTTCGGCTATGTTCCGGAAAAGACAGTTCTCCATGATATAAGCATTTTCGCAAAGCCCGGTCAGAAAATAGCCTTTGTAGGAACTACCGGCGCAGGAAAAACCACCATTACCAATCTGATAAACAGATTCTACGACATAGCCGACGGCAAGGTTCGCTATGACGGCATAAACATAAACAAGATAAAGAAGGCAGACCTTCGCCGTTCACTGGGTGTAGTTCTCCAGGATGTGCATCTTTTCACAGGTACGGTAATGGACAATATACGCTACGGCAGACTTGATGCCACTGACGAGGAGTGCATAGCAGCTGCAAAACGTGCCGGCGCCCATGATTTCATAGAGGTTCTGGCAGAGGGGTATAATACGGTGCTTACAGGCGACGGAGCAGGACTTTCCCAGGGACAGCGTCAGCTTTTGTCAATTGCAAGGGCGGCAGTAGCCGATCCGCCTGTTATGATCCTTGACGAGGCAACCTCTTCTATTGATACAAGAACAGAACGCATTGTCCAGGCAGGTATGGACGCTCTCATGCAGGGCAGAACCGTATTTGTAATAGCGCACAGACTTTCAACAATTCAGAATTCAGATGTTATAATGGTGCTTGAACAGGGCAGAATTATAGAGCGTGGCAGTCATGAGGAGCTTATGGCACTGGGCGGAAGATATTACCGTCTGTATACCGGCGGGGCAAATGCTGAAACTGCGTGAAAATCTTGACACAGGTCTGTTTCTGTGATATAATTATCTTTAAAGGTAAGTATGTCCATGAGGCATAAAATGAAAAATCTCCGGAGGCTTTGGTTTCCGGAGATTTTTTGCTGAACAGATTGACAAACCCTATTACATATAGTATAATTAAAAAAACTGCATCGCAGAAAGGCGGAGATCACTGTGAAAAAGAGCGTAATTCCGGCGCTGTTATCCGCAGCAATGCTTGTAAATACTGCCGGATCTGCTGCACAGGCAGAGGATATAAAAAAATACGACGCAAATGCCGACGGCAAAGTAAATGTACTTGACCTTGCTGTTTTTAAAGAACAGGGAAAAGCGGAGATTTCAGCAGAACTTCTTTCATTCCTCCACGGCATAAATGAAAATACATATCCCATAGACGAATCCGCCATACTTGAACCCAAAGGCACCATACACAGCGGAGAGGGAACATTTTACGGCGGAGGATATGAGGGCGGCTGCGCAATGCTTGACCCGATATCAAAAGATGATTACTGGATAGTTGCAATGAACCTTGAGGACTACGACAACGCAAGGCTTGCAGGAGCATATCTTGAGGTTACGGGAGAACTGGGTACTATTAATATGCTTGTAACGGATCTTCTGCCGGAGGGCAAAAAGGGCGACCTTGATCTGTATGTTGACGCATTTCCGCTTATAGCCCCTGCGGAAAAGGGACGTGTTCCTGTCACATGGAAGATAATTCCTCTTGACAGTGCGGAAAATGCCCCTGTTTCCTATAAATTCAAGGAAGGCAGTTCACCCTTCTGGTGCAGCGTTCAGGTGAGAAACCACAGGTATCCCATTGCAAAGCTGGAGTATCTCAGTGCTGAGGGCGAATTTGTTGAACTTCCACGCAGGCATTACAATTATTTTGAAAGCAGGGAAATGGGAGAGGGTCCCTTTACATTCAGAATAACCGATATATACGGACAGGTTATCGTGGACAGGGATATCCCAATGGTGCTTGATGAAATAGTCCCGGGACAAAGTCAGTTTCCGAAGTGATAAAAGGCTTGACACGGCATGGGTTTTGTGTTATAATAAATACAACCAAAAGATAGAATGTATCCCATGTGATCACAAAAAAGTGAATCCCCGAGAGTTGCAGCTCTCGGGGATTCTTTTTTGGCTATTTGACGGTGTTATGTCTGTCTAACCACTTGCACACAAAATAACCTGTCGTTTCGCTTTATAAAAACTGACAAAAACAACTTGACAATACGAGAAAAATATGATACACTAAAAC
>JBJERG010000086.1:0-7639 GCA_051882155.1 Ruminococcus sp. | reverse complement strand
AACCAGAGCTCACCGCAGAAGAGAGGCGTGTGCACAGCTGTTCGTACAGCTACACCTAAGAAGCCGAACTCCGCTATGAGAAAGATTGCCAGAGTTAAGCTGACAAATGGCTACGAAGTAACATCTTACATTCCGGGTATCGGCCACAATCTGCAGGAACACAGCGTTGTACTCATCAGAGGCGGACGTGTAAAGGACCTGCCTGGTGTACGTTACCACATCATCAGAGGCGCACTGGACGCACAGGGCGTTGCAAACAGAATGCAGGCTCGCTCCAAGTACGGTGCTAAGCGCCCGAAGGCTGGCAAGAAGTAAGAAAAAACTATTGCCGAAATTAACGAACAGGACAATAAGAACCACAGGAATAATGTGGAGATCATATATAGATAGCTGCTGCAAAAGCGGCAGCACTGCGATGATCCTCTCACTTAGCTCCTGACGGTCGGCGTATAAAAGCGCCTGAACGAGTACCTGTGAATTCATGAATTATGTGAAGGAGGGAAGCGAAAATGCCAAGAAGAGGTAAAATCGCAAAGCGTGACGTGCTTGAGGATCCTATCTACAAATCCAAGCTCGTTACACGTCTGATCAACAACGTAATGATCGACGGTAAGAAGGGTGTCGCTCAGAAAATCGTTTACGGTGCATTTGACATCGTAGCTGAGAAGACCGGCAATGACGCACTGGAAATGTTCCAGCAGGCTATGGAAAACGTAATGCCCCAGCTGGAAGTTAAGGCTCGCCGTCTGGGCGGTGCAACATATCAGGTTCCTATGGAAGTAAGACCTGAACGCCGTCAGACTCTGGGTCTGCGCTGGATCACAAAGTATTCCAGACTGCGCAATGAGAGAACTATGAAGGAAAGACTTGCCGGAGAAATTCTCGACGCACTCAACAATGTAGGCGGCGCTTGCAAGAAGCGTGACGATACACACAAGATGGCAGAAGCAAACAAGGCATTTGCACATTACCGCTGGTAATCGCATAGCTGCGTAAATATTAGGAGGGTAACTATGGCAAGAGATTGTTCCCTGGAAAATACCAGAAACATTGGTATCATGGCGCATATCGACGCAGGTAAGACAACTACAACAGAGCGTATTCTGTTCTATACCGGCGTAAACCACAAGATTGGTGAAACGCACGAAGGCGCAGCTACCATGGACTGGATGGCACAGGAGCAGGAGAGAGGTATTACCATTACTTCTGCTGCAACAACTGCTTATTGGGCAGGTCACAGAATCAACGTTATTGATACACCCGGACACGTTGACTTCACTGTAGAAGTTGAGCGTTCCCTGCGTGTACTGGACGGTTCCGTAACAGTACTCTGCGCAAAGGGCGGCGTTGAGCCTCAGTCTGAAACTGTATGGCGTCAGGCTGACAAGTATCATGTTCCGAGAATGGCATACATCAATAAGATGGACATTATGGGTGCTGACTTCTATCGTGTTGTAGACATGATGCGTGACAGACTCAAGTGTAACGCTGTTCCGATTCAGCTTCCTATCGGTGCCGAAGACGAATTCAAGGGCATCATCGACCTGGTGGAAATGAAGGCTTACGTTTATTACGATGATCTCGGCAAGGACATCCGTGTTGAGGATATTCCGGAAGACATGGTTGAAAAGGCTGAAGAATATCGTGAATCTCTGATGGAACACGTAGCTGAACAGGATGACGAGCTGATGGAGAAGTATTTCGCAGGTGAGGAGATCACTATCGACGAAATCAAGGCTTGCATCAGAAAGTCCTGTATTGCAAATACAATGGTACCTGTTGTCTGCGGTACATCTTACAGAAACAAGGGCGTACAGAAGCTTCTGGACGCAATCGTAGATTATATGCCGTCTCCGCTGGACGTTCCGGCTATCAAGGGCGTTAACCCGGATACAGATGAGGAAGTTGTTCGTCACTCCTCTGATGAAGAGCCGTTCTCCGCACTGGCATTTAAGATCGCTACAGACCCGTTCGTAGGTAAGCTCTGCTTCTTCCGTGTATATTCCGGTACTGTTGAAGCAGGTTCTACTGTACTGAACGCAACAAAGGATAACAAGGAGCGTATGGGACGTATCCTTCAGATGCACGCTAACCACAGAAAGGATATCGAAATTGTTTATGCAGGCGATATTGCTGCTGCTGTTGGTCTGAAGAATACTACAACAGGTGACACACTCTGTGATGAAAAGAATCCTGTAATCCTTGAGTCCATGGAATTCCCGGAGCCTGTTATTCAGCTGGCTATTGAGCCGAAGACAAAGGCAGGTCAGGAAAAGATGGGTATTGCTCTGGCAAAGCTTGCTGAAGAAGACCCCACATTCCGTACCTACACTGACGAAGAAACAGGTCAGACTATCATCGCAGGTATGGGTGAGCTTCACCTTGATATCATCGTTGACAGACTGCTCCGTGAATTTAAGGTAGAAGCAAACGTAGGTGCTCCTCAGGTTTCTTATAAGGAAACAATCAAGGGCAGCGCAGACGTTGACTATAAGTACAAGAAGCAGTCCGGTGGTAGCGGTCAGTACGGTCACGTTAAGATCCGTGTTAACCCGAATGAATCCGGTAAGGGCTACGAGTTCAAGAACTCCGTTGTCGGCGGCTCTGTACCGAAGGAATATATCCCTGCTGTTGACGCAGGTATCCGTGGTGCTATGAAGGCTGGTATCCTTGCAGGTTACGAGGTTGTTGACTGTGTTGTTGAACTGTATGACGGTTCATACCACGAAGTTGACTCTTCAGAAATGGCATTTAAGATCGCCGGTTCTATGGCGTTCAAGGAAGCTATGCGTCAGGCAGAGCCTATCCTCATGGAACCGATCATGAAGGTTTCCGTAACTGTTCCGGATGATTACACTGGTACAGTAATCGGCGACCTCAGCTCACGCCGTGGACAGATCCAGGGTCAGGAAGCAAGACCCGGCACTGTTCAGGTAGATGCTCTTGTACCGCTTTCTGAAATGTTCGGTTACACAAGCGACCTCCGTTCCAACACTCAGGGACGTGGTCAGTACGCTATGGAACCCCACAGCTATCAGGAAGTACCGAAGAATATCGCTGAAAAGATCATGTCTGCAAGAAAGAAGTAAGACTTTCTGAAAAAAAGTTGAGGAAAATTACTATTTTTTCAAAAAAAGACTTGAAATCATCTTTGAAATCTGGTACAATATAAATAACACCTGCTGTCTGCACAGACGCACGGTAAGTTAGACTATAAAATATAGGAGGAATATTCCAATGGCTAAGGCTAAATTTGAAAGAACTAAACCCCATGTAAACATTGGTACCATTGGTCACGTTGACCACGGTAAGACAACTCTGACTGCTGCAATTACTAAGACACTGGCTCTGAAGGGTCAGGCTCAGTATGAGGCTTACGATATGATCGATAAGGCTCCGGAAGAAAGAGAACGTGGTATCACAATCAATACTGCACACGTTGAGTATGAAACAGATGCTCGTCACTATGCTCACGTTGACTGCCCCGGACACGCTGACTATGTTAAGAACATGATCACTGGTGCTGCTCAGATGGACGGCGCTATCCTGGTAGTTGCTGCTTCTGACGGTCCTATGGCTCAGACAAAGGAGCACATCCTTCTGGCTCGTCAGGTAGGCGTTCCTGCAATCGTTGTATTCATGAACAAGGCTGACCTGGTTGATGACGAAGAACTTCTCGAACTGGTAGAGATGGATATTCGTGATACACTGAGCGAATATGAGTTCCCTGGCGATGACATTCCGGTTATCATTGGTTCTGCTCGTGCAGCTCTGGACGCTCCTGATGATCTGTCTGATCCTGCATACGCTCCTATCATCGAACTGATGAATGCAGTTGACGAATACATTCCTACTCCGGAAAGAGATGACGCTAAGCCGTTCCTGATGCCGGTTGAGGATACAATGACTATCTCTGGTCGTGGTACTGTTGTAACAGGCCGTGTTGAGAGAGGTAGACTGAACGTTAACGAAACTGTTGAAATCGTTGGTCTGTCTGAAGAAAAGCAGTCCACAGTTGTAACAGGTATCGAAATGTTCCGTAAGACTCTGGACTTCGCTGAAGCAGGCGATAACATCGGTGCTCTGCTTCGTGGTATCACTCGTGACCAGGTTGAGCGTGGTCAGGTTCTTTGTAAGCCCGGCTCCATTCACCCGCACACCAAGTTCACAGGTCAGGTTTACGTTCTGAAGAAGGAAGAAGGCGGCCGTCACACACCGTTCTTCAACAACTACAGACCTCAGTTCTATTTCAGAACAACTGACGTTACAGGTATCATCACTCTTCCGGAAGGCACAGAAATGTGCACACCTGGCGACAATGTTGCTATGTCCGTTGAGCTGATCTCTCCGATCGCTATCGAAGAAGGTCTGCGTTTCGCTATCCGTGAGGGCGGCAGAACTGTAGGTTCAGGCGTTGTTACTGCAATCAATGAATAATTGAATCTTTAATTTCAGAGGAAGTAAGGTTTTCTTACTTCCTCTTTTATTTTGCATTGATATTAGTCTGTAAATGGTTTTACGGAGCTGCCAAAAAGGGCGATTGGTGTAAATGCACAAAAAACGATGGGAATTTTCAACGTTTTTTTAACTTCATTTCTCCGCAGCCTTATTGCATTTTTTGTTGAGATAGGGTATAATAAGAATACAGTGGTGAAAAGTGGCTTCATTTGCCCTAAAGTGGGTTGAAAGTGGAGGGACTTGCCGCAAATACCCTGAGAAAGGCGGAGTGAAAAATGACATCCTTGATGGGTACATACTATCATAATATAGATGTTAAGGGCAGACTTAACTTCCCGACTAAACTCCGTGAAATTCTGGGTGTATCTTTTTATGTTACCAAAAGCATTGATTCTCCCTGTCTTACTGTATATTCACAGGAGGAGTGGGATAAGCTGTCGGCAAAGGTTGCAGCAATTCCTGCTTCAAAATCAGGAAGGATACAGCGGTGGCTATTTTCCGGCGCCTGTGAGGTTACTCCTGATAAGCAGGGACGTATTCTTCTTCCTCAGGAGCTTCGTGCATTCGCAGGACTTGAAAAGGATATCGTTGTAATAGGTGCAAACGACAAGGCTGAGATCTGGGATAAGTCACGCTGGGATGAAATGAATTCTTCTATGGATATGGAAGATCTTCTTGCTACAATGTCCGAACTTGGATTTTAAGGCGGTGGCATAATGGAATTTGTGCATATACCTGTCCTCCTTGAAGAGGTTCTTTCAGGACTTGATATAAAGCCGGATGGCGTTTATGTTGATGGTACTGTAGGCGGTGCAGGGCATTCAAAGGAAATAGCAAAAAGACTTTCTGATAAGGGACTGCTTATTGGTCTTGACAGGGATCCGGACGCCGTGACGGTTTCAACAGAACGGTTAAAAGGCTTGCCTGCCAGAGTTTTCCACTGTAATTATGATGAAATGCAGAGAGTGCTCCATGAGCTTGAAATAGAGGTTGCTGACGGTATTCTTCTGGATTTAGGCGTATCTTCACATCAGCTTGATACTGGAGAGAGAGGTTTCTCTTACCATGTTGACGCACCTCTTGATATGCGTATGAGCCAGTCTGGGTTCAGTGCGGCTGACCTTGTAAATACCTGGCCGGAATCTGAAATAGCAAAGATTCTGTTTGAATACGGCGAGGAAAAGTTTGCACGGAGCATAGCGAGGAAAATTGTTGAAGCACGGGAAAAATCGCCTGTCAAGACGACTCTTGAACTGGCAGAACTTGTAAAAAGCGGCGTTCCGCAAAAGGTTCGAAGAGAAAAAAATCCCTGCAAAAAAACGTTTCAGGCTATAAGAATCGCTGTAAACGGTGAGTTCGAGCATCTGGAAAATGGTCTTGAGGCTGCATTTAAATGCTTAAAGCCTGGAGGACGTCTGGCAGTGATAACCTTCCATTCTCTTGAGGACAGGATCGTCAAGAAGCAGTTTGCAAAATGGTGCCAGGGATGTATATGTCCGCCTGATTTTCCTCAGTGCGTCTGCGGAAGAAAACCGGAGGGAAGACTTGTAAACCGTAAGCCTCTTGTTGCTGCTGAATCGGAGCTTAACAATAATATACGCAGCCGCAGTGCTAAGCTTAGGGTGATAGAGAGGAGATAATCTGTATTATGGCTGAGCAGCGTGAAGAAAATAAGACTGAGATGGCGCAGCAGACAGCCTCAGCAGAAAACCGGTCAACCGAAAAAGAAAAAATATTAAAGTCAAAAAGAAGAATATTCTACATTGCACCTCAGAAAAGAGGACAGGCGCTGAAAATTCTCATAGTCAGTGCGCTTGCATTGCTTTTATTCTTTTTTGTAATAAATAGTTATGTTCAGCTGAACGAGGTTTATTCGGATATCTCATCGGCAAGCACAACTCTCAATGAACTGCGAAGCGATAATGTACGTATGCAGACAGAACTTGAGGGACAGGCTTCTATAAGAAATATCAAGGAATATGCCGAGGAAAGACTGGGACTGAAAAAAATGGATCAGTCACAGATACAATATATACAGATCCAGACAGAAGACGAAGTGATCGTCGAGGAGCCGGAAAAGAACATATTCATTAAAATCAAAAGCTGGTTTATTGATCTTATAGAATATCTTCGTGGTTAGACGGCATAAAATGTACGGAGCGAAGCCTACTGTACACATCATTTTTGTTGCTACCGGCAGCGCATAATAAAAAAATATAGAAAAATGCTGCCGTTAGTATAAATTAAAGAAAGAGATACAAAATCGGGTGTCGAAAAAGGAAGCAGGTCCGTGTAACAGCGCTGTCATCGGACAGATGAAGCGCACACGGATCAATTCCGCAAAAGATTAAGCAGGAAAGGAACCGTTTCCTGTTTAATGAGAGTTCCTGTCGAGAAGACAGTTCAAATAGTAGACAACGCCTTGGGATAGGCTGTTGACTGTGTTACAAGGGCGGGGTATTTTCACAGATTCCCGCCTTATTCTATTTATTTGTATAAGAAAGAATCAGCTGGACCCTGTCCCTTTTAGATAGAAGAAAGGAGCGTTACTGTGCCAAAAGCAGATAATAATGAAACAATAAGAACAGGCGTAAAGAAAGGCAATCAGCCCACTGCCAAAATGAAATCTCATCTGAATATAGGCGTCATATCATTTATGACTATTATTTGCGGTGCCGTAATAGCAAATCTGTTCAAGGTTTCCATGCTTGACCACGGCTTTTACGAGAAAAAAGCGAATAACTATCATTTTGACAAGATTACCCTTGAAGCTCAGCGAGGTGCAATTTATGACGCCACCGGCACACCTCTTGCCTGGAGTGCGACAGTATACAAGGTGTATATAGATCCTACTCTTTTCAGAGAGGAAATGGAGGATATTGAAAAGTCAAACGAGGCAAAACGCAAAAAGGCTCAGGAAAAAGGCGAAACTGCCGATAATCTGATAAATATTGAAAACCTGAAAATATCAATAGCAAATTATCTTGCAAATAAACTTGATATAGATGCACAGGAAGTTCATGATTCCTATGAAAAGGAAGGCAGATATTACCTGCTTAAAACTCAGGTGGAAAAGAGCGTCGCTGATGAGATCATGGCATATTTCAGCGAGATGAACCTTATCTCATTTGCCACAACCCCTACCACAAAGCGCTATTATCCCCAGGATGAGCTTGCGGCA
>JBJERG010000085.1:0-7669 GCA_051882155.1 Ruminococcus sp. | reverse complement strand
TGAGGGCGACATCAATCGACTTATTGATTCAATAGAAATTCATATTTCAATCCACGCCCTCTGTGAAGAGGGCGACTATATAAGAGATCTCATTTATGCAGACGGAGAAATTTCAATCCACGCCCTCTGTGAAGAGGGCGACGGCAGGCTATATATAAGCGTTTTGTAAGGATCATATTTCAATCCACGCCCTCTGTGAAGAGGGCGACACCGTACAGCACAGTGCAAAAATGGAAATCAGAGATTTCAATCCACGCCCTCTGTGAAGAGGGCGACTGCAAAACAAAACAAATCATTACATAAAAGCAATGTTCAAATTGTTTAGTTTTGACAAAATCAAGAAGTAATTATCTTTTTTATATATTAAAACAAGAAATTAAATCCTGAATCATAGTGCGAATGCTCCTGTATTTTTATGTAAGCTTATCATTCGCACTAAAATATCAAAGGTTCATCTACCTTTATTGTTTCCTTTGTACCTATGTGTTCAACTTTGGTTTTATACTTATCGCCAAGATAATAGAATCGAAGACTGTCTTTTTCAGCGTCTATCTCATTAATAAGCTTATGTTTCAATTCCCGTAACTGTGCAGCATTCGCCACGCACTCGAAAACTGAATTTTGTACCCTTATACCATAATTGACACATTGCTTTGCAACTTTTCTAAGACGTTTTCTCCCTTCTTTATCCTGTGTATTTACATCATATGTTATTAATACCAGCATCTATATCACTTCCACATAAACGGCGGATAGCAGTCAAGGTCACCTCTGATATATCGTGCAAGCAATAATGCCTGTACATACGGCAGCATACCCCACTGCACCTTTTCTCCTATAAACGGATGCTTTATTTCTTCCTGTTTCTTATTCTGCCATGCCAAAAGAAAGCTTCTTCTGCCATTTTCAGTCATTATAACCGCTCCGTCCTCTCGCTTTATAAAATCATCAGCATTTACCAGCCGTTTATTTATTGCAGTCAGTACAAATCTGTCACACATAAGGCATCTGAATTCTTCAACAAGATCAAGTGCAAGAGAACGTCTGCCAGGACGGTCTGTGTGCATAAATCCCACATATTCATCCAGTCCCACTGCTTCCAGAGCAGATGCACACATTCCTGTACAAAGAGAATATGCAAATGAAAGCATTGCATTCACATTATCCAGAGGAGGCCGCTTATTTCTGCCTCTGAAGAAAAAATCATCCTTCTGCTGTAATATCATATCATCCATTACAGAGAAATATACAGAAGCACCCTCGCCTTCTATTCCTCTGAGTATATCCATACTTTCAGCATTCATTGCCTTTGGTATTGAATCACGCAGAAATTCACTTTTCCGTTTAAACTTATCCGTATCAATTCTCAAAGCATGATCACGGATAGTTCTTTCAATGGACCATCTGCTGTTGTAGAGTTTTGCTGCAATCATATTCTTTGCAATTCCAAGGCTTCTTTCAGGATCATCTGCAATACGGTACTGCTCACGGCGAAGAAGTACATTTCCGTTCACTTCGCCCTCAACTCTTGCGAGAAAACGTCCATATCCATCCATAAAAACAAGCTCTATTCCCTCTTTTGCACACTTTCCCATAAGTGCAGGACTTGCACCTGTATATCCGAATGTCATTATTCTGTCAAGATTATGAAGAGGTACTCTCCCAATTTCAGCATCATCCTGACGAATAACAACCGTTTCTCCGTCAAGGGAAAGATAACGCTCAGGCGAAGTGATATACAATGTATTCAGAAGTTTTTTCACAGCATTTCCTCCAGTCCGAGGGTTTTCCTCACATATTCAGAGGCTGTAAGTTTTCCGCAGATAACAGGAAGACAGATATTTTTCAGTGAACAGGCATTGCAGGCTTTTGTACGTCTGACTTTTGGAGTATGTCTTCTGCTGTATAATCTGTGCATTTCAGCTAATGTATTTTCTGTACGCTGACAAAGGGCTTCGTCAAAAACGACCTTCATTCTGTGTTTAGTTTCTCCGTAATACATATATCCGAAAGGAATTTCACAGCATAGCATTTCCTCCAGGCACATTTTCTGAGCAGTAAGCTGCATAATATCGCTTTCATCTTCCTTCGGTTCTCCTCTTTTGTATTCGACTGGAACAACAGAATATTTTCCTTCAAAGCCGAAAATACTTATGCCGTCTTTGCATTTTTTAAATTCCACAGCATCACATTCACCGCTTATGCCAAGACCTGCTGATGAAACCGCCATTGCTCTTGTGATTATTGTATCTCCTCTTTTTTCGTGAAAGCTGCTGTCATGGACATTTCTGTGCATAATTCTTCCGTCAGCAGTCCGGAAATTTTCCTCCCACTGCTGTTCAATATGTATAAGTGCCCATTGACGGCGGCAGAACATGAAATGCTGTATGCCGGAAAGGAGGAGATATTCATCCTCGCTGTACATCACATCAGATCTATTACTTCGGGAACAATTCCCTCAAGCTGATTCAGTACAATGTCATAATCATCTATGCTTACAGGTCTTGCATCTGCGTCTTTCTGCTTGATAGTGAGCTGACGATGAATCTTTGCAGAGGAATATTTCGGGGTTTTGCTGTCGTGCTTCCACCAGTACAGACGGCAGACCTCCATGCTTCCTTCCGGACGTGCCGATGAGCTGTCATTTTCAAAAAGTGTAATGAGAGCTTCCTTAATTTTTTCAGCGTCTTCCTCGGTAAAGCCTGTCTTTTCGGCAAGCTGACAGTTTATGCTGCCGTTGACAACATAAAGACCGAATTCAACACGATGCTTCATTCCCATTGTATCAGATGATTTTCCCTCTTTACCTTTTTCGCTGTTTACACTTTTTGTTATCTGCATACTGATTATGTCAACAGGAGATACGCTTACTGCCTGCTGAATTGAAACAGGTCCTCTTACACCCACAGAAACAGCGTCACCTTTAAATGCAAAGACCTGTCCGAAGCTTCTTACATCTATCCACTCAGAACACGCTATTTTTGCATATTCGTCCCGATCGGTATTTTTTCCATTGGAAACAGCCCTGATAGCTTCGTTATTCTCGGCACGTTCCCTCAGACTTCTGAATCCGTCATCACATCTGTCATCAGACTGCACAAATATCTTCTCACCCATATCCTGAAGTCGGTTTCTGATCTTTCGCTTAATACAAACATCGGATATTTCACCAAAGCCGTCGTAGTTTTCTCTTGGTCTGTTTCCGCTGAGAGGGTCGCCGTTCGGATTTGCATTATTTACTGTAATTATCATTGAAAAATCAATTTTATTCTGTAATACTCCCATTTTTTATTCCTCCGTTTTTTCGTTCCTGTTTCCGTTATACATATAGTCCATAAAATTATGGTATCCCAAAAGATAGAGCGGTTCGAGCCTTGCGTTGCTGAATTTTTCACAGTCAAGTTTATTTGAGATTTCATTTATCCACAACACATATTTAACCTGTGATTTGCCAAGCTTGTTTAAATACGGTCTGAGCCTTTCCTCAATATTCTTCCATGTCTGAGCCGGACGCTGAGAGAACGCATTCCAGTATCTCTTAGCATTAGTAACCCTGACATTTCTTTCTGCATCCTCATAAGCTTCACTTTCCGCCTTATCTGCAATCGCCAGCAGGCAGCCGAACAAATAGCTTCTGTCAGTTATATTCGGGTCATATGCCATATAAATCCTTCCTCTCTTATCGTTATGATCAATATAGTATTTCTGTATCATTCCGCAAGCAGCTTCAAGCACCTTCTGAAAATTGTAATATTCATATGAAAGTGGATTTGATGCTTTGATAAAAAGTGCGTTCATAATATCCTTTGGCAGCTTTCGTGCCTCTGTAATACATGGAAGAAGTCTTAATGTTGTTTCACGCAGCACTTCTTTTTTGCATTCAAGCTTACCGCCCTGCTCTGTTCCGAATGCACAATTCGCAATCATTTTTATACTGAATGAATTGTATTCACTCCGTTTTAATTTTCCATTGAATCTCAGCCACATGGTTTCCTCATGCCACTTTGCCATATTGTCTATATACTGTGAAGCATCAACTTCCGCATATGTTGCTATGGAAAGTCTGCCTGTTGTTGCAGCATCAAGACCCATTATTATAGCTTTTGTATCACTTTTAAATTCTTTCTTACACCCAAAAATACATTTTTTAAGACGTTCTCTGAAATTCACCACAGAGTCATATTCACCGGATTCATCAGCTTCCTCTTCGCCGTATTCATTGACTGAATATGTTGGTTCAGGTATAGGCACAAGTCCGCTTGCCCATACGATCAGAGTAAGGGTATCAATATGTATTCCCTGTCTTCCTATAAGCCATTTCAGAGCATTGTGAAATTTCTGGGAAAACTCGTAGCTTACGGATATTGCTTCCTCTTTGTTTGCAAATCTGCCCCGGTATGTAAATCCGCTTTCATCGTTTGACGATATCAGCTTCGCTTTATCTCCGCTGTTGCGAATTTTTGACGGGTGCTTATATGTTGCGGGAAGCTCTTTTCCTGTGGCATAGCAAAGCTGATTTTTGCCGGAATTCATTCTATTGAATTGTACAAAGCTGTCATACAGCGTCTTGTCTTTCCATGTTTCCGAACATGGAACATCTGCTGCATTCAAATTATACTGAATACGGAATCTCACAAAGGAATCTTCCTGGGATATTCCTGCAATTTTGGTTTTCTCAAGAAGCTTGCCTGTATTTTCATTAGTCACAAGAACTCCGCTGCCAACAAGGTCCTTCATAAGATTTCCTTTAGAAAGATAGTTGTAAACTGCATTAACAGCTTTATGAGAATATTCACTTTCCTTCCAGCTTCTGAGCTGCTGCATATAGGCGTTAAAATATTCGCTGTTGTCTGAACGCTTTCCTTCAGCAAATTCAGAATAATCTCCTGCAATATAAAGAAGCTTGTCTGCAAAGGGCATTGGACAGACGCCATTCGCTCTTGCACCGGAATCCTCCGTAACAGGAATTATAGTTACAGCTTCGGCTTTGTCAATTTTCTGAGCGTCAACAAAGTCACCAGATTCTGAGATTGTCAGCTCAATCTGAGCATTCTGGGTGGAATGCGATACAGGCAGAATCCCTTTCCCATCTCCGGCTTCTTCAATATTCAGTGCTAAGTCGTATATTGCATAAAGTTCATTAGTCCAGCTCAAGCAAATCACCTCCGCTGAATTCTTCAAGTCCGGTGAAATTTTCATGCTCACGTCCAAAGGGCTTTATAGGCATCTCCTTGATATGACGTTTGATGTCACATTCTCTTGGCGGAATGAAATCAATCACACCATTCACCATTTTCGGATACCAGAACCGAACCGTCATTTCCCCTTTATCCTCGGCATTTTCGGCCTCATCAGGATATGTTATTCCGTGAACCATAAGACTAAAGGGAATTTCTCCGGTGCCATAGTATGCTCCCCTGCCTTCGTCGAATTTACACGGTTCAACGTATCCCTGACACTCACGGGTACCGAGAAAAATATCCCGTCTGCCGCCACGTTCAATCATACGTTTGGCAATGTTGTGGTGTTTGTTTTCATTCCTGTCACATTCAAGTTCCGGGCGATTGTCGTTCCACTCAAAATGAGCTTTGACCTGGTAGCATACTTTTTCAAGATATGTATAATACGCAAGGTCATTGCCTCCGCTGTACTTTATGGGACGTATTCCCTTTCGTACAGTTTTTATCGGGTTCATTATCCTTACAGAATCTACCACCCAGATAATAGTAGGTTTCCAGTAGATGCTGTGGATAATTCCCTTTATCGCTTCATAAGTGGGTATACTGTAGCTGCACTTTTCTCCGCCTGCTCTTGTGAGCGGGTCTGAGAAAAGCGCATAATCGCCCCACACCTGAAATTCAATACTGTTTTTATGTATGGGCTTTGACATCGTTCAACCTCCTTTTTATATTTTCTAATATAATTATGTATTAAATTACAGCTGCAGTCAAGCATTATCAAAAATATTTACATTTTATTCATATTTTTAATAGAGTTAACTGATATAATAAATATGTCGCTTTATAAAGCGTGGATTGAAAATAATATAATTATATATTTTCATTGACCTTACCACATGAGCTCACCCTCATGTGGTAATTTTTTAATAATCAAGAAACTCCATTGATGAACTTTCTGTTTTTATTCCCAGTTCCTTATCATAATTCGCAGCTCTGAGAACATAAACCGGATTTGTTTTGCTTTTTGTCTGATATACAGCTTCCTTTTGTTTAAGCAGCTCAAACATACCCTGATAAACGCTTACTGTATATTTCTGTGCCTTTCGAAGGATTTTCCTTGCCTTTTCGGAATCAATGTCAGATTCAAGAGCGTTTATCATTTCTATTGCCTCATTATTGTACGGAACAAGGATTCCTATTGTTTCAGCGTCTATTACGTCAAAGCTGTCACCTGCCGTTTTAAACGCCTGTGCAAGATACATATTAGATTTGCTGTAATCTTCACTCTTCAAGGATTTATTATTCCTGTGGCTATTGAGCGAAAGCAAATTTATAAGATCTGCATTTTCTGAATTTTTAATATTGTAATTCAGCTCATTTTTCACTTCCCTGAACAATAATTCATAATACTTTGCCAGAATCCCGGGACTTGAACAGTCGCATCCTTTGTATGAATCGATTATATTGCGGGAAATTTTTTTTGCATTCTTTATTTCCTTTAGTTTGTCCAGATTTTCATCTTTTATATTTATCATATAGACCGGACAAGGCTCCGGATTTTCTCCGTGCCTGTTACATCTTCCTGCCGCCTGAGCCGCATTGTCAAGTCCTGCAAGAGAACGTACTACGCATTTAAAGGATATATCCACTCCCGCTTCAATAAGCTGAGTTGTTATGCAGATAAGCGGATTACCCATACTTTCACGCATTTCCTTTATCATAGCGCAGCGATGCTCAGGACACATATTTGTACTGAGATGAATTATTTTCGGAGAATCAGAGAAGCTTATCTCCTTCATTATTTCATAAATTCGTCTGGCAGAATTCTTTGTATTCACAATAAGCAGCAGATTGCCTGCCTTTTCATATTCTCTTCGGCAGAATTCAGCTGTTTCTTCGTATGTCATACCATAGCCTTCGATTTTCGGAATAATCTCTGTTCTTTTAAATATTTCAAAATCCTCTTTATAATCTCCGGTCACACTCTGATTATCGTCAAGAATCAGCGGATATTCCGTATTCTCAAATACAGGCTGAGTTGCAGAACACAATACTATTGTGCATCTGCAGACTGCTGAAAGAAAATTCATTGCAAGATTGAATATGTTCACACACTTTACGGGAACAGACTGTACTTCATCTATGATTATAACGGAATTTACAAGACGGTGCATTCTCCTTACCGCCTGCATTTTTCCTGAAAACAAAGCGTTCAGAAATTGTACCAGTGTTGTTGCCACAACAGGCAGATCCCATTTTTCTGTTCTAAGCTCATATTCAGCAAGTTCCTCCGCATTATTCTCATCCATAAGGGCATTTGAATGATGCTCAATGAAATATTCCTCTCCTGTAACTAAGCGAATCTCTTCACTGTTCTGTTCCAATATAGACATATACGGTGCGGTGTATATTATTTTGTCCATTCCATGATTTATACAGCTGTTTACGGCAAATCTGAGAGATGACAGAGTTTTTCCTCCGCCTGTAGG
>JBJERG010000084.1:0-7675 GCA_051882155.1 Ruminococcus sp. | reverse complement strand
TACTCTGCTTTAAAATGGTTGATGAAGCTTCTTCAACAATAATAGTTACCTCATTTGAGATTGTACCATTCACAGCAGCAGTTATTGTCGCTGTTCCTGTGCCTACGCCAGTTACTGTACTGCCGCTGATGCTTACAACACCTGAAGTTGGACTTACTGTATATGTCACGCCATCGCACGAACTGCCATCGCTCATGCTTACTGACAGCGTTGCAGTATTTCCTGCGGTGATTGTAGCACTTGTGGAATCATTAACCTTTAGGCTCAATGTTGGAGCTGCGCTTACATTTACAGTAACATCTACCGTATTTTTTCCGTCGGATATATGCATAGTAGTAGTTCCCACTTTACGGCCAGTCACTTTAATGATCTTACCGTTAACATCAGCACTTGCAATTGTATTATCATCAATTGTGATATTTTCAGCAGAAACTGCTTTATTGACTGTTACATCCGCTGTTTCATTCACTGCAATGCTCACTGATTCGGGATTAGCTGCAAGTACAGGCTGAATAATATCTACATCAGAATCGCTGCGTGGAGTTGTCGAGCGATAAAGCATTACATTTACCGAGTTGGAACCAGCTGTATCAGACCATTCCTTCTTCACCTTGAGAGAGATGATTTTGGTATTTGTCAGCCGTATTTCATTGTCATCAGTTCCAGAAGGGATTTTGTTATTCTCCTCTGATGTCAGCTTATACCCGCTGGGAACGGTTTCAACTACCCTGTAGTGATACGTGGTTCCATTACCATCATCCGCCGGAAGCTTGCTGTAGCTGTAAATCCACTCATTTCCGGATTTCGTCGGCTCAGGTGTTGGATAGTTATAATCTGTCCATGTTATTCCATTATCTGAGCTTTGCTGCAGCTTTAAGGTCAAACTGCTCGGTCTGCTGCTGTCGCCGCCGTCTACCCATGTTTTCTTTACTGTAAAGTTTAGCTTGGCAGTTGATGAATCCGGTGCCTTATTTATAATAGACAATAAGCCGGTTGTACCGTTTGTATTACCGATTTCACTGATAGTGTAACCTTCTAAGCTATTAGACAAGGCGGTAGATACGGGAATAAAATCATTGGAACCTTTTAACTTTACATATGTTTCTTTAACTCTGAATCCCGTTGTATAGCTGCCAATTTCCTCAGCTGTAAATGTATGCTCCCAGTTATCTCCTGCAGTAAGCTCAAATTCACCTATTTTCTGCTCTGCATCTGCTGCAGAAATCTTACCGTACAGAACAAACTTTATTGCATCAGCGGGACATTTTTCAGGACTCATTTCACTTCCGTCTGAATTCTGCCAGAACTTTACAACCTTTAAGTCTTCCGAATTTGTAATGGTAATTATTCCATCCTTATTAGTTGCATTACCGGTATAACTCGGTTTAAATCGACCTTCTACACCCAATGAATCTCTATATTTACCATCATAATCCAGTGTATAAGTCGTACAGCCCGTACAATTATTAGATGAGTGATCTACACCCGAATTCGTATGCAGGGTATAGGATTCCTCTTTCACATAGTAGTAAATCGGTTTATCATCTTTACCGCTTGGAAGATCATTCCATCCCGCACTCCATCCTTGTGTTGCTCCCTGTATATTACCCGGTAAAGCCGTACTGCTTGATGCATTGATTGTTTTGGGATTTTCAAAATCACTTGACTGCAAACCCAAATCTTCTGCTTTTACTTCAATTGCATTGGAAGGAATTCCCGTTGACGACTTTGTATATGACCAGTAAAGCTTTACGCTTGATGAAGCATTCGGCACTTCAGAACTCCAGGACTTCTGAACTGCAATGTCAATCAGCTGGTTGTTTGGTATATCCAGTGAGCCGCCTGATTTAACCTGTATTACCTTTTTGGCATCAACACCATTCGGATAATTCACATTTTCATTACCGTAAGTGAAGTAATGAGTTGAAACGAAGTTATTCAGGAACGTGTAGTATGGATTTACATCCGTAAATTCATTTGGATTATTTAAATATGCTTTAATTAGATCCTCAAGCGTGGAATAACTTCCATTGCTGATTGCTGCAATCTTATCATCCGAACCTTGATAACCTGACGGCGCTTTGACTTCAATGATCTTATACAAAACACTGCTGTCCAAAACTACTTTATAATCTGTACCGCTTTGGATTTGAATGCTTTTTACACCATCCGGAATTTTATCGCCTTCAGCTTCCTTATCAAAGATTAATTCATGTTTTGTTACAGAAGCATTGCCTTCTGTAACCGTTGTTTCATTATCTACAGAAGCAAATACCCATTTTTGCTTCGAAGAATCATACTTTGCAATCAGGAAGTCGGCATCAAGTTTTAAGCTGTAGTCATTGATGTCATACTTAAGAATCTTTGGCGTACCTCCTGTTTCAGCACCTGCATCTGAAGTTTGTACAGCAAATTTTGTATTGCTTTCAGAATCAGAAGCACTTACATTTCCGGTATTAAGTGAAGCACTGTTGGAAGTTGTTATTTTGGTATTATTTGCCATTTGCTGACCATTATTAGTTAAATCATACTCATAAGTAATCTCTAACGGCATTTCATCCGGAACTGTGATATGGAGAACTGCACTGGAATTAATAGTTGTTTTTTCATAGTTTGCACTTAAAACTTCAACATCTGTAATCTCATTCCAATCACCCCAACTCACGCCTATGTATTTTTCATTACCACTAATCTTACCTATCCAGCAATATTCTGCATGACCATTTCCATCAAATTGTAATGTCACATTTTTACCATCAATCATCACATCTTTTGATTGGCTTACTGGTCCGGTAAACTGAAGATTAACTGTTGCAGAATCAATTACTCCGGCTGAATTTCCTTTAAGAATAAAATTCCAACCAGACTTATTTACCGTAAGGTTTAAACGCTCTGTTGATTTAGTAATCGGCTTATACTCAACCGTATACTGATAATCATTTGAACTAAGCTCGCTGTTAGTTGCTGTATTCTTAACAATTATCTTATTCAGCTTTGCATCAATATAACCTATTGCATCTGAAACGCCGTTGCATTCATTTACAATAAACTCATCCGTAACGTCATATTCACTTGTATTTGAAAGTTTTTTTCCTTCCGGATTGACTTTAATTGTGTACTGTATACGTCCGCCGTTACCTGCAATGATCTCACTGCCCTCTGCAAAATTATCTCCCTGATATGGATGATTAACTTTTTTATCCAGAAGCGGGTGAGTTACTACACTTGTAATCTTGACGCTTGCTTCTTTAGTGACACCACTTTCTTCGGAAGTGATACTGTTTGTGGCAATATATCCGTCGGTTGCTTCAACTGCATCTACATCCTCAACCGGAATACCGGTGTAATAGATGATATACTCCATATTGGGTTCTACATCAAATTGTATTTTTTCATCACTTAGAAATTTATAATGAGTTTTATCGCTATCATTATAATTTGTCGAAATAGACCACTGATTACCCTGCCAGTAGGCTGCTGGATATTTAAGTTCTCCCTTGTCCCAACTTGCCGTTTCACCAAGCGAATAGTCCGACAGTAAAACATGATTTTGAGGAAGGGTATCAATCAAAGTTACTTTTGAGTTGCTATTGTTTTCAAACGCAACCTTCCAGCCAACAGCATAATATTCTTTTTCATTCACCGTAACCTTATTCAGATCCTTCGGCGAAATGCTCTGTACAGGTGCTTTATTTTTATTAATGGCTGTTTTATCATAGGTTGCAAAGTTATGCTTCGTATTTGTAATTGTAAAATCACCACTATTGACACCGTTATCAGAAGAATAAGAAGCACGATAACCATCAGGAACATCTGCCTCAACTGCCCGATAATAATATAGACTATGATCACTTGTTTCCTTAGGTAAGTCACTGAAAATTATGGTGTTCCAATTCCACTTATTTCCGTTATAAGTTAATGAATATGTATATTCATCAGTTGAAACAGGATTGACCACACTCCATACGTTATCAGTCTTATAAATAGTTTCCCATTCATCAGAACCATCAGCCCTGCGCTGCAGCCTGAACTTTATGCTGTCAGGTCTGACAGAAGCATCATTGTCGCCATACCAATTCTTCTTAATTTCAATACTGGTACTTTCGATGTAGTTTTCATCTTTTTTTGTGATTGTGTAAGAAGACTCGGATGAACCTGCAGTGCCAAAGCTTGCTTTATTTGAGAAAACTGCGCTCTCATTTTTTTCATCCTTTGCATTCGGAACATATGAATAATCTGCTGTGGTTTCATATTCAATTTTTACATACTTGTATTTTGCTTCATCAACACCTTGTTTAAATTTAACTTCAAATTTAACTGCATTATCATTTGTAACTTGAGTTCCATTAGCATCATAGAATTTTAATTCATATAAGCTGTTGCCCAATAGAATATATTCACCGCTCTGAGTTGTTTTTGCATATATTTTTACGCTACTTTGCTGTTCTGCAGTAATATAATGCTTTCCGCCATTATCTGCACTCATTACATCTGAGATAATTTTGTTTTCTCCGCTGAATCCCCCGTCCTGAACCAGCTCGGTTTTCCATTTCAGTGTGTTCGTCGTATTACCTACGGCATCCTTGTTATATATAGTATCAGATGAATTAGTTCCGTTTAAGCTCTTTGAAATAGAATCTCTGGGAGTAACATCAACTTTAGCCGTGTTGCTGTGTCCCTGATTATCTCCAACGGTATTGCTTACATATGTATGCTGTTTATTGTCGCTGCCTGTTTCGGTACTTTTTGTAGTGCCATTATTTGATTCACTTTGAGCATCGGTTGTGTAAGTAAAATTGAGCTTGGTAATTCCACGATCGTCAGGACCACTAATAACTATTTTACCTTCTGTTTTATCTAAGGTAATAGTAAATTGAACAGAATTACTATTATTTGCTTCGAAAATTATTTCATTGTCACTTCGACTTAGTTCCTTAAGTTGTTGATAACCACTTTCTTGTATTTCGGTAATTTTGATATCATCTATTGAAATATACTTGAACGCCTCATCTGTAAACGTATATCCGTTTAGTGTAAATTTTCCTGATGACTGAGCGCCGACTGTCCAGGTTATTTCTCCTGTGTCATAAGCATAAGAACCAGTTTTATCATTCAGTGTATATGGATTGGTATACATAACATCTGCTGATGTCTGTGCTCCTTCTTTACCATCAGAATAAATAACCTTTGCAGTGTTTGTAACCTTATTTCCGTCTACTGTATTGCCGCTTTCGGGTTTGTTGGATGTAGTATATTTAATAATTGCTTTTTTTACATCTGAATCAAATGTAATTGTGTTACCGTCTTGCGTATAGCTTACATCGTTGCCAGACTCATCCTTTACACTTTTTATCGTTGCATTGCTGAATGCAGCGTCATTAACCTTTGTTTCTTTTAATGTATATCCAAGCGGATTATCTACAGTTACAGTCCACTCGATTTCATTGTTCATCTTACCGTCTTCAAGATCAGCTCTGCCTTGTTTTGAAATAGTTGTAGCAATTAACTGTACCTGTGCCTGTTTATTACATAACTCTGTATTATCAGGTTTTTTCAAAACCGCATTATTCAGAACTGTATTATTCTGACCTATATAATCTTCTACAGGTTCTGTAAATGTAAATGTAGTTTTTTGAGGATTTGTACGATTAAATACAAAATTACCTTCACTATCCCAATCACCTGCATTTAAAGGATCAACTGTTATTCCACTTTTATCAGCCGGGAATCTTTCATCATACACCTTATATCCATTCAGTGAATTAGTTTCACCAGGATATGGATTATCTACCGTAATTGTCCATGTAATTTTAGGTTTATCTGTAACATTAGCAGGGTAATTAAGCTGTCCGCTTTTATCTATACTGAAACTTGCATCAGGAAAATCGACATTAACAGTAGCCCCACCTATTGTTATAGTCTGATCACCTGAAGCTGTATCAGCTCTTTTAATATTACCATTAAATTGAATATGACCTGAAAGAGCATCGCCTTTACTAACTTTTTCGTCAATATATTTCTCTGTAAACTGAATTACGATAAATCCATCTGTAGTAATGGAATAAAAACCGGCATTACCTGTAAATCCTCTATCATCATCGTCATATACAACACTACCGCTGCCGCAAATTCCGTTTGTTACAATGCCGTCCGGCAGTTTATAATAAATACACGGATGTTCTTTTGTGATTGTAGTATTACTATTTTGAATTGTATAATTAATATTAAAAGATGCACTAACAGGATTATTATTATCCACAGTAACATTTATAGATCCATTTGTAACAGTTTGACCACCAATTGTAATGGTGGCACCAGTAATGGAACCTGAAAAATCTGTTCCGTCTTTAGGAATGTAATCACAAGGAGTGCTAAAACCGTTTGAATCATCGGCAGGTTTAGGATTATCTCCTGTCGGGCGATTACCTTCCATAAATATAAGACCGGAATTCTCATCCATCACACCTATATAAGAATTCTCCGCCGCATCTATACCTACCGACATATCAAGAGTCATACTAATCGCCGGCATTATAAGACTGCTGACAACAGCAATGGCAATCAAAAGAGAGAGAAGAGCTGTTGCAGACAGCCGTTTTTTAGTATTTTTATGCTGATTCAAAAAGGACTTTATTTTTTTATTCAAGTTCATCACAACGCCCCTCGCTTTCCGAAATTATTTTAATTCTTCATAGCTCAGAATGTTCCTATCTGACCAAGCGGCCATATCCGCAGGATAACTTCTCCCACAATAGCCTCGTTTGCAATACAGCCTACTGATGTTGAACGGCTGTCTATTGATGTGGAACGGTGATCACCCATTACAAATACTCTTTCGTCTGGCACCTGATAAGGAAGATCAATGTCACATTCACCAAATGCCTTCTCATCAAGATACGGCTCATCAAGCTTTTCTCCGTTCACGTAAACAGTACCGTCTTCAGAAATGTCTATAACATCTCCGGATGTTCCTATAACACGTTTCAGCAGTATCTTATTATTGTAATAAAATGCAATTACATCGCCCTGCTTGAATTCTCCGTACTTTCTGCAAATAACAAGCTGGTCATTCTGCAGCGTCGGAGTCATGCTGGTACCTGTTACACGAAGAACCGGCAGGAACAGCAATGAAACAAGAACTGCTATTGCCGCCACTACTATAAGTGAAGATACCGTACTTCTGAGGATCTTCAGATATTCATTTCTTCGCCTGATCCTCTTAACCTCACTGTCAAGCTGCTGTGCCGTGGGCAGATCGAATTTTTTTTCATCCGGCATATTCTACTGCTCCGTTTCTTCTGAATCTTTCGCCGGGACATCCGGCTGATCATTTTTCAGAACATTTGCCCTGCAGAGTTCATCTATTTTCCTGGCCGCATTCTGCACTTCTTCAAGGATCTTAAGATTCACATCGCCCTGTCCGGCTGACTGTGCTTCAAGCTCGGCTTTAAGAGTTTCATTTTCCTGCCTGACTTTCTCAAGCTCCTCTTTTAAATAATACATAAGCTCCAGAAGTTCTGTTCGTTTAAGCTTTCTAAGCTCCTTATCCGTCATATGGTACGTCCTCCGGTGCAGTTTTTATCATACAAAAAAAATTGTTCATTCAAATCACGTAAATAAATTATATCACAAGTAGTTTTAAGTGTCAATAAGTATAGCATACTTTCAGCATTTT
>JBJERG010000083.1:0-7687 GCA_051882155.1 Ruminococcus sp. | reverse complement strand
CACAGAGCCGAGGGTAATAGGAAGCATAGTAAGGATAAGCCTTTCAGCTATATGCCGCCGGGACTGTATGTCTGATTTTTTAATATCACACTGCCTTATGCCATCTCCTGAAAAATTTCTGAAAACGAAATACAGAAGTCCTGCTGCAGTGGAAGCTGTCACTCCAAGAACAGCTGCCGCAGCTGCAACAGACAGAATATCCGTACCCTCCGGAAAGAACAGCAGGACTTCATCTTCATGCTCAAGCACAAAACCTGACAGCCACAGACCGCATATAACCTTTACAACAGCCTCTGACGCCTGGGACATTGCAGTAGGATACATATTCTGCATTCCCTCATAGTAGCCTCTTTCCACTGCACTCATACAGCCGAAAAGTGCGGAGGGTGCTATCATGAGTACGGCATACCATGAACTGGCATCTCCGGCAGCATATATTGAAAATGGTCTGGCTGCCAGTATTATTGCAAGAGTCAGGACAGCTCCGAAAATTGTAAAGAGCAGCCTTGCGGTGCTTCTTATTCTGCGTACATTGCCAAAACTGCCCCGGGCGGCTTCTTCCGCTGTAAGCTTTGCAACTGCGGCAGACAAACCTGTTGCAGATACTGCATATATGGGCAGGAAAAGTCCGTATGCACAGCCGAAATATCCCATTCCTACTCCGCCAAGAAGATTTGTAAGCGGTATTTTGAATACTGCCCCAAGGATTTTTGCCGCCGCCGCTGATATCATAAGTATAAGGGAACCTTTAAAAAAAGTCTGTTTTTTCATATGAAATCCATGCCTTTCCCGCAAAATATGCTTCAATATTATTTTTTAGAAGATTTTCTAAAAATTATGTTGCTGAATCGGAAAATATGTGCTATAATAATAAAGGTAAGAGTGTATGCCGTATAAACTGCCGGAAGATAAGCCGATTTTAAAGCACATCTCCGGAAACGGCAGAACCTTTAATTACAACAGGGCATCTCTAAATACTCCGAATTCGTCAGATGAGGTACAGATTTGCGGCAGATTCACTTGAGGAAAAACGCAGACATACTTTGTGTATTTCAAGTTTTTTTGAAAGTGAAGATGACGTGAAGATGTGCTTCATATGACGGATGAGCGGGTTTTTAGAGATGACCAACACAGAAAGGATCTATCACCAATGAGATTTCAATTCTCCGAAAATGTTGCTGCGCTTCAGCCGTCGGCAATTCGTGAAATTTTAAAATTTACCGGTATGCCAGGAGTAATCTCCTTTGCAGCAGGCAATCCTGCTCCGGAAGCATTTCCAAAGGAAACAGTTGCAGAAATATCAAGACAGCTCCTTAATGAAAATCCTGTCCTTGCAATGCAGTACAGCATTACAGAGGGCTACCCTGAGCTCAGAGAGCTGCTGAAAGAGCGTATGGCTAAGGAAGGGGCATACTGTGAAGGACAGGATGAGCTTATCATTACCTCAGGCGCTCAGCAGGCAAACGAGCTTGCCTGCAAGGTTCTGCTTAACAAGGGCGATACACTGATCTGTGAAGCACCAAGCTTCATCGGTTCACTTAACGCCTTTAAATCCTATGGCGTAAATCTTGTGGGTATTCCGCTTGAGCATGACGGAATGAACATGGAGGCTCTGGAAGAGGCTCTGAAATCCAATAGCTCCTGCAAGCTTATCTATGTTATTCCCAACTTCCAGAATCCTACAGGAAATGTAATGTCCCTGGAAAAAAGAAAACGTCTTTACAATCTGGCATGCAAATATAATGTGGTAATCCTGGAGGATAACCCTTACGGCGATCTTCGGTATGACGGCGAAAATGTTCCTTCCATTAAAAGCATGGATACCGAAAACCGTGTTATCTATTCCGGCACATTCTCAAAAATCCTCGCTCCCGGATTTCGTACAGGCTATGTAATCGGTCCTGCTGAAATCATATCAAAAATAATTGTCTGCAAGCAGGTTTCCGATGTTCATTCCAACATCTGGGCACAGGCTGTATGTGAGCGTTTTATGCGCACTGTTGACATGGACGAGCATCTCAGGAACCTCAGAAGCATATACCGCAGAAAACGTGATCTGATGCTCTCTGAAATGGAAAAAACATTTTCAAAGAAGATAAAATACAACAAACCGGAAGGCGGCTTATTTATCTGGTGTACTCTGCCTGAGGACTGCGATATGAATGCCTTCTGCAAAAAGGCTGTTCAGGATTACAAGATCGCTCTTGTTCCGGGAAATGCTTTCCTTATAAGCGAAAGTGACAAGACAACATCATTCAGAATGAATTTTTCAACCCCAACAGACGATCAGATCGTAAACGGAACAAGAATACTCGGTGCTATGACCAAAGATGTACTGGGCGAATAGAATTAACTCATTCAATTAAAGAAAGGAAAAAAATTATTATGGCAATCAACAGACAAGGTTCTTTTGACAACTACGTTGTTACTGAAAAATATCTTTCCATAAGAAATACCGCTCTCCATTATCCTGCAAAGGAGCTGGGTAAATTCGGACAGGGAGAGGTTTACGGCATGGTTATCGATATGCCCCTTAACCCTGTGCTTCTCTGTACCTTAACAGTTTATGCAAACGGTGCCTGCAATCTGCATTTCAACAACGGCGCCGAATATGTAGGCGCTGCACTTCGTCATCAGACTGTTATCCAGCCTGCAAGACTCCTTGTTGCCAATGCAGCTCATCTCCTGCCGGAAGCTGCTCCTGTTAAGAAATTCCCGCTTCCTATGGGCAGACAGCATTATGTTCATATGCTTACAAAGAAAGGCATCTACAAGAGAGCTATTGACCCCATGAAAATCAAGCAGGATACAAAGGAAGCTCAGACCATTTACGTTCTCTATCAGCAGCTTATGCAGGCTCTTCACACCGCACAGCTTAAGGACCGTGCAAACAACGCCTGAGATTTTACTAATGAAATCCCTCTCATCTGCAAAGAGGGATTTTCTGCTGATACATTAAAAATAAGGAGCCAATAAATTGAAAAAACATATTATTTCCCTTCTTGCCGCCCTGTCCTTTTCTGCATTTACCCTTGCAGCACATATATCCGCATCAGCTGATAATGTAAACATCGGCGATGCAGACCTTGACGGTGAGATAAGCATTAATGACGCTTCGCTTATACTTGAATTTTACTCAAAGAAAGCCGCCGGTATGGAGGCTGCTATCGAAGCAGCTGCGGACGTTGATTCCGATAACAGCATAACTATTGCTGATGCTTCATATGTTCTTACATATTATTCTGAAACTGCCGCTGGTATGTCACCCACATGGGATCGTATCCTTGGAAAAACCACAAAGCCTGACGTCACTGTCAGCATGGATGGCCTTAACAGCCAGTATGCCTGCCTTATTGACGCAGAATCCGGCGAAGTCATTGCAGAGAAAAATGGTTACGATAAGGTTTATCCTGCATCTATGACTAAGATCATGACGGCAATTGTTACAATTGAAAATGTTCCGGATATCAATGCTGAGATAACTGTTCCGGCTGAGGCTGTAAATACTGCCGCTAAATTAGGCGGCTCAAAGGCAGGCTTCAAAGGCGGAGATAAAATAACATACCTTGACCTTCTCTATGGTATGCTCCTGCCTTCCGGCTGTGAATGTACTATTTCCGCAGCTCTGCTCATATGCGGTTCTGAAAGTGCATTCGCTGACCTTATGAACGAAAAAGCAGCTGAGCTTGGCATGACAGGAACACATTTTGCAAACAGCACTGGTCTGCCCATTGATACAAATTACAATACCATAACAGACCACTACACAACACCCTACGACATGACTGTTCTTATGCGCTATGCCATACAGAACGACATTTTCAGAATGGTTGATACTGCTCAGTCTTACACCGCAAGCAATGGTCTTGCTATGAAAAGCACAATGTTCAGCACCATTTTAAGTAATTTCGGAAATGCAAATGTTACAGGCGGAGCTATTCTCGGAGGAAAAACAGGCACAACAAATGCCGCCGGAAGATGCCTTTGCAGCTTTGCGGAAATTTACGGACGTGAGTATATTCTCTGCACCACAAAAGCTTCCGCTTCCGGACAAAACGCTGCTGACGCAAAAACAGTTTACAACCGCCTTGGAAAAGCATTGTCCTGATACTTGTACTTGACAAAATACCGGTAAGGATTTATAATATTCTTATTGCAATATATGCACAGGAGGAATTTGTTATATGGAAGAAACAGCTAAGAAAAAGCTCATTTTCAGCGGCATTCAGCCCACCGGTACATTTACCCTCGGCAATTATATCGGTGCCATCAGAAACTGGGGACCGCTTCAGGATGAATATAACTGCGTCTACTGCGTAGTAGACCTTCACGCTATTACCGTTCGTCAGGAACCGGCTAAGCTTCGTCAGAATACTCTTCAGGCCTATGCTCTGCTGCTTGCCTGTGGTATTGACCTTGAAAAATCCATTCTTTTTATTCAGAGCCATGTTAAAACTCATGCTGAGCTTTCCTGGATACTGGGCTGTAATACACAGTTCGGTGAACTTTCACGCATGACTCAGTTCAAGGATAAGAGCGCACGTCATGCTGATGATGTAAACTCCGGACTTTTTACATATCCGGTGCTTATGGCGGCGGATATTCTGGCTTATAATGCAGACCTTGTGCCTGTAGGCGTTGACCAGAAACAGCATCTGGAGCTTGCAAGAAACATTGCACAGAGATTTAATCAGAGATACGGTGAATTCTTTACACTGCCTGAACCGTATATACCTCCGGTTGGCGCTAAAGTTATGTCCCTTCAGGATCCAACTAAGAAAATGTCCAAGTCAGACGATAATCCCAATGCCTGCATTCTCATTCTTGACGATAAGGACACCATTATCAGAAAATGCAAGAGAGCTGTTACTGACAGCGATACTGTGGTTCGCTATGCTGAAGGAAAAGACGGCATAAATAATCTTATGACCATTTATTCCAGCATTACCGGCAAGGATTACGCTGCCATTGAGTCAGAATTCCAGGGCAAGGGATACGGTGATTTCAAGCTTGCTGTAGGCGAAACCATTGCAGACCATCTGCGTCCGATGCAGGAGGAATTCAAGCGTCTGTATGCTGACAAGGCTTACCTCAAGGAATGCTACACATCAAATGCACAGAAGGCACTTTCATATTCACAGCGTATTCTGAACAAGGTTTACCGCAAGGTTGGCTTTGTTGACGCAAGATAACGTAAAAGGCAGAGTTTTTACTCTGCCTGATTTTTCGGAGGTTAAAATGATTGACTTTAATTTTAAGGATTCATATAATATAGATGATCTGGTTGAAATCGTTAAAATTCTGAGAAGCCCCGGCGGCTGTGCATGGGATATGGAACAGACTCATTCATCTATACGTATGGATTTCATCGAAGAGGTTTATGAAGCTGTAGAAGCTATTGACAATAATGACACTGAGCTTCTCCGTGAAGAACTGGGCGATGTGCTTTTGCAGGTGGTTTTTCACACTCAGATAGAGCGTGAAAAGGGAACATTTGACCTTGATGATGTATGTGATGAGGTATGCAAAAAGATGATAATCCGCCACCCTCATGTATTTGGAGAGGTCAGTGTTTCCGGTACGGGAGAAATCCTTAACAACTGGGAAACTATAAAGCAGGAAACTAAGGGACAGACTACTTATACGGAAACTCTTGAAAGCGTTGCTGTTTCACTGCCTGCCCTTCTTCGTGCCCAGAAGGTGGGAAAACGTGCCTCCAAATCCGGAATGGATTTCCCGGATACCTTTGCGGCTATTCAGAATATTCACGGTGAGATAGATGAACTGTCTGAGGCTGCCGCTTCCGGTGACATGAACAAAACTGCCGATGAACTGGGAGATGTTCTTTTCTCCTGTGTAAATGCCGCAAGAAAACTGGGGCTTAATTCAGAAGAATGCCTTACAGCTGCAACAGAAAAGTTTATAAGACGTTTTGCTGCTGTTGAATCTGCTGTCCGTAGTCAGGGTAAGAAAATGGAGGAATGTTCAACACAGGAGCTGGACGACATCTGGAACAATATAAAGCACACAGTGTAAAAAGGAGTATGCTTAATGAGACTTGACAAATATTTAAAGGTTTCCCGAATTATCAAGAGAAGAACTGTTGCCAATGAAGCATGTGACGCTGAGAAAATTATTGTAAACGGCAAAACAGCACGTGCTTCATATGACGTTAAAGTCGGTGATACTATTGAAATTAACATGGGTCAGAAAACATTGAAGGTACGAGTTGCTAAAGTCACCGAATATGTTACCAAGGACACTGCTTCTGACCTGTACGAGGTTATTTCATAGTTTTTCTAACAGTGTTAAAGGGACTGCTGCGAGGTGTAAATTTGCAGCAGTCCCTTTTCTTATTTTCACAATATTTGTACTACAGTCGCTGATTCCGCTATCATACCGTCATTTCGCCAGCATGATTTATCATGTAATACAATAGAGCCTATAGAAATTAGTATTATAATTACAGACAATGATAAGATCATCAAAATTTTTTTCGGCATATTGTACCACTCCATTCTTTTGTAATTTTTTAATCCTATATACTTTACTTTATTATATCACATTATCGAAATCTTGTCAATACATTATTGGGATTTTATTTAATATAATTTAATATTTATATCATTTTTTTGATATGTTTCTATTTCTGGTATTTATACTAATCCCTTAAATTGAAATAGATAAAATTGCGAGCAGAAATTTTAATACCGCAAGCTGGACTATCGCCCAGCGAGGACATTCGACGATGAATGGCGAAATTTATGCCGCAAGTTTGTCTGTTGATGTTTGAGGGATTAGTATTGTATACAAATAAAAACGCCGCAGCCTGAGCTGCGACGTTTTATTTTAAGCATTAGCGCTTATAATTTGTAATTATTTGCCAGCCTTATATGCCCAAAGTGAATTGGGAATATCAACCAGTGACGGAATGATTACCTGCCACTCAGGATTGAGCATAGCTGCACCCTGTGCATAGTATGCCAGAATGTACTTAGCATCAGCTACTTCAATTCTGCCTGTGTCACTGTTCTTGCCTGCTGTGCTTTCTGTATTTACATCAGTCAGGAAGAAAGCAAGTGTTTCATAATCATCTGTTCTGCCTGTGAAGGATACCGGCAGCATTGCTGCATCACTTGCATAGTATGTCAAAGCAAGCTTTGCATCTGCAATTTCAACAACGCCATTCAGGTTAGCGTCACCCTTAACACCAACGTAAATGAGTGACTGAGCATCGAGCTTAACACCGTTATAATACGGACTTACATAACCTCTGTATACACCATCATACTCAGATGTATTTGCAGGTCTGTTAGTGAACATAAACTCAGGTGTGTTGCCATCGAAGTCAACCTTGTCGATGATATTCTCATCTGTTGTTGAACCATCGTTATTTGTATAGTGAATTATAATAGATTCGAACAGATCAGCTGCGCTGAATTCTCTGTCATCTACGGAGAAGTAGAAGTTAGGCTCCTTAGCTACGCATACAACCTCGCTGGATACAGCGTAAACTTCGCCATTGGATGAGGCTGTTGTAGTTGTAGTTGTTGTTGTGGTTGTTGTTGTTGTGGTTGTTGTTGTTGTTGTTGTTGTTGTTGTTGTAGTTGTTGTGGTTGTAGTTGTTGTTGTGGTGGTTGTAGTTGTTGTGGTGGTTGTTGTAGTTGTTGTAGTTGAGGTTGTAGTT
>JBJERG010000082.1:0-7707 GCA_051882155.1 Ruminococcus sp. | reverse complement strand
CTGCGTTTTTTGTTTCATCTGACAAAAAATCTGACTGCGCATCTTACGCACAGTCTTTGTGCGGTATTACCATAAAAACATGGCGGCAGCAAATGACAGCCGCACCATAGAATAAATTTAAGCAAAACCGCCTCTCTCTCAGAGAGAAGCGGCTTCAAAATACTTATGCCTCAGCGTCTGAAATAGCCTGAACAGGACAAGCATCAGCGCAGGAACCGCAGGAAATACATGTATCAGCGTCGATTACATATGTATCATCTCCCTGGCTGATAGCACTGATAGGGCAAGTGTCTGCACATGAACCGCAGGAAATGCAGGACTCATTGATTTTATATGCCATGGTGTTTCACCTCCGCTCAACTTTTATGCAGAATTCTTTTCCGCTTATCTAATTATAACAGATTACAGAAAAAAATGCAAGTGATTTTTGAAAGTGACAGCAATTTCTTTTAGTGGAAGAGGTATGTGAAAAAAATCACAATTTATGTGTAAAATCTACATTACTTAATTTAAAATAAGTGCTATAATAAAAAAAATAACTTTATTTAGGTGTTGCCATGAAGAAATTTTCTTATTCAAAACTCAGCGAGGAAGCAGATGCTGCTCTTTCCTCTGATTCACCTGTGAAGGACGATGAATATAACAAAAGCTACCGTGAGTGGCGTTTATCTGAAAATAATCCCTTTGTATTCAGCGGCAATCGCTTCAGAAAGCTGCATACATATGTTGACGGTATAGGTCTGTGCGAAAATACTTCGGAAAAGCGGGAGAAAACTGCGCTTAGAAATATATGCGCACTTATCACCATAATAGCAGTGATATATGCTCTTGCGGAGAATGTGCTTATATTGCCGGTCATAATGCTTCTGAAGGTGTTTGGCATAGAAATAAGCTACAGCTTTCATGAAAATATGGCATACGGCAATCAGTACGCAGTACTGCTGGTATTTATAATTGAAGGGATAATGAAACTGCTTCTGCCTGTTTTTATAGCAAGGAAAATGCTTAAAATGCCGGCGAAAACAGCATATCCTGTTAAAATGGGCAGCAAATGGGCGTGTTTTTCTGCTGTAAGCTCAGTTTTCATAGGCTTTGTAATAATGAGCCTTTTAATGCTTTATCTGCCGACAAATATTTTCACGGCAAATAATATCAGTCTGACATATAAGCTTTCGCTTAATATGGACGCCGGCTGTTCTGTGATTTTTCTGATATTTGAACTTATAGTATTGCCCGTGCTTATGGAACTGCTTTTCCACGGAGCGCTGTTTCAGGCAATGCGGCAGTTCGGCGTAAGCTTTGCCGTTTTAGTCACAGCCCTTCTGACTGCAGCGGTGATGCACAATCCCTTCTCTGCGGGAACGGTTCTCATCACTTCAATAATAGCAGGCTACGGCATATGGCAGAGCGGTTCTGTTCTGACCGGAATAATTGTACATATTATCGGCAGGACCCTCAGTTTCACTTTATACTGGAGCATGGATCTGCCTGATATAAACGGAATTCCTGCGGAAATAATATTCCTTCTGCTTGTGCTTGCAGCAGGACTTTTAGGCTGGCTTCTGCTTTCCGGTTCCGGCAGGAAGGTTCTTTCCATGAAGGATTACGGAACGTTTTTGTCAATGAAAACAAAGCTGAAAATACTTTTCACCGGACCTGTTGTTGTTGTACTGATCCTTTATGTGATACTTGTGTTCATTGAGATATTTGTATGAGTATGTGCAGTATGATAAATGAAAAAAATGACGCTTTTTATATGCAAAGAGCCATAGAGCTTGCAGAGTATGCAGCTTCCATGGGCGAAGTGCCTGTAGGAGCAGTAATAGTACACAAGCCAACCAGAAATATTATCGGTGAAGGCTTCAATAAACGGGAAATGGATAAATCACCTCTTGCTCATGCAGAGCTTGCTGCACTGGATATGGCAGGCAAAAGGCTCGGAGGGTGGAGAATCCCTGACAGCGAAATGTTTGTCACCCTTGAGCCTTGTCCCATGTGCGCAGGTGCGCTCATTCATGCCCGGATAGACAGGCTTGTATTCGGGGCATATGACAAAAAAAGCGGCTCGGTATGCTCGGTGCAGAAAATGTTTGCCTTTCCCTATAACCATAAGCCGGAGGTTACAGAAGGCTTCATGGAAGAGGAATGCAGTATGCTGCTGCGGAGATTTTTCAGAGAGCTTCGTCAAAGGAAAAAGGAAGAAGGGCTTCGCTGGCGAAAGGAAATGTCAAAGGCGAATGAACGTGCTGCTGATATTAATTTGAATTTATAGCGGACTGCTGCGGATCATAAACGTGTCAGTCCGTTTTTGTTTTATGTCCATGCGACATAATGCACAAAACTCACAATGCTTTGTAAGCCATATTGCACATCTTGACAAAATGACTGGTAATTTGATATAATATCCTGTAGAATGGGTAAATGTACCTACAGAAGGGCTGGGAAAATCGTGGCAGGCAGAAAAAAACGCAGCGTCCTTAGCAGCGTCCTTATAAGTTTAATGATAATGCTGAATATCGGAGCAAATATGACATGGGCATCTGCTCAGAGCCAGCAGACTGTTTCATTTACTGAAGCTGAAAAAACAGAAATCTGTGAAGAATCAGAACCGCTCTATGAGCAGAAGATTCCGTACAGGGATTATTATGAAAAGTATAAAAATGAATCCCGTCCCGGTACAGATGTAACTGTATTCGGCTGCGATTTCATTGAAGCTGACTGCGAAAGCTATGATACAGGAGAATACACCGACCTGGAAAACAGTGAAACCCGAAGCGATGTGCTTATCTGCAAAAGCGAAAAGGGCAGATTTTCCTATGAAATGAACGTTCCGGAAACAGGGGTATATTCTCTGGAAATCGCCTATTGCCCCATTGTATCAGATTCCTCGGAGATAGAGCTGTCCCTGTCCATAGACGGAGAGATTCCCTTTGACTCTGCTGAAAGAATAAGACTCAGCAAGGTTTACAGAAATGAGTGTGACATCAGAAAGGACAGCGCAGGCAATGAGATACGCCCTGTTCAGATACAGACGGAAATGTGGCAGTGCAGCTGTCTTAAAGATCCGGACGGACTTTACAATGAGCCGCTGATATTTTATTTTGAAAAGGGCAGGCATACAGCGGAATTTGATGTGCAGAGAGGAAGCATTGCGATTGAATATATAAGGCTCTGTCCCTCTGAAAGCATTTGCACCTATGATGAATATGTTTCATCTGTAAATGTTTCTTCTGAAACGGAAAATATGCCTTCTGAGCCTTTGAGAACAGAAGGCGAATGGGCTGTATACAAATCAGATCCTTCACTTTATCCCACATATGACAATTCCGTATGCAGCGTGTCACCCTCAGACCCTGAGCATATTCTCTATAATACCATAGGCAAGGGCGGATTTAAGAAGTCGGGACAGAGCATGACATGGAATGTGAATGTACCCTGTGACGGCTGGTACAGGCTTGGCATAATGGCAAGACAGGATGAAATGAGAGGATTTTTCTCCAACCGCAGAATATACATTGACGGAAAGGTTCTGTGTGAGGATATGCAGGCGGTGCGGTTTAATTACAGCACAGACTTTGAAATGACTGAGGTGAAAACTCAGGATAACAGGGAGCTGTACATATATCTTACAGCAGATGAAAGCCACAGCCTTACAATGGAGGCAGTGCCGGGAGTTATAGGAGGATATATACAAAGGCTTGAGGATATAACAGAAGAGCTTAATGATTACTACAGAAAAATAGTCATGATAACAGGTCCTGTGCCGGATACCTATACGGATTATTATGTTCACGAGAAAATTCCGGGCATAGAAGAGGATTTCGGAAGGCTTGCAGAGGAGCTTCTTGAAGTGAAGGGTGATATAGAGAAATTATCCGGCTCAGGCGGTTCAGAAGCGGCTATACTTGAAAATCTGGCAGTTATTCTTGATTCATGCAGCAGTTCACCGCTTAAAATACCGAAGTATCTTTCCCAGATAAAGGACTATCTCACCTCTGTTTCCGCATGGATGTGCAATTACCGTGACCAGCCGCTGGAGATAGATTATATAGAGCTTGCGGCAAAGGGCGTGGATTTTAATGAAAACGACCCGGGTTTTTTTGAAAAACTGGCATACAGCTTCCGGAGATTCATAGCCTCCTTCAGTGAGGATTACACATCAGACCGGAAGGCAACGGGAGAGGATACCATAAACGTATGGGTGCAGCTTGGACGGGAACAGGTGCAGGTAATAAGGGAACTGACCGAATCTGAATTTGTGTCGGAAAATGGCATATCGGTATCTGTAAATCTTGTGTCGGGAGGCATAACGGAAGCGAGCCTTGCAGGAAAGGGTCCTGATGCGGTGCTGTTTATGAAGGGCGACGAGGTGATAAATCTCGGAAGCCGTGGACTTCTTGCAGACATTTCAGAGCTTTCCGGTTATGATGATGCGGCGGCTCAGTATCCGGATGAAGCCTTTGTGCCTTATTCCTATGAGGACAGCGTATACGGACTGCCCCTTACAAGAAGCTGGGCAATGATGTTTTACAGAAAAGATGTGCTTTCCGGTCTTGGCTTTACAAAGCCGCCGGAAACCTGGCAGGAGCTGAGAGATATGCTGCCTGCCCTTCAGAGAAATTATATGTCCGCAGGTCTTATACTTCCGGGAGCAAATACGGAGTTCAGTGCCTCCCAGACTTCGCCTGCAACAGAAAGCGGACATACCTTTGCCGCCCTTCTTTTGCAGAGAGGTCTGAATTACTATAATGAGGATAAAACTGCAACCACCTTTGACAAAAACGAAGCCGTTTCCGCATTCGGCGAATGGACGGATTTCTACACAAAATATGGTCTGGAACAGCAGTATGACAGCTTCAGCAGATTCCGTACAGGTGAATATCCTGTGGTTATTGCAGATTATACCTTTTACAATCAGCTTACGGAAGCGGCTCCGGAAATCAAAGGCACATGGGATTTCTGCTTAATACCCGGAACGGAAAGAGAGGACGGAAGCATATCCCATGCAGTGAATGCCTCCGGTACCGGTGCAGTAGTGTTTGATAAAGGAAATGACAGGAAAACCGAAGGGGCATGGGAATACATAAAATGGTTCTGCAGCACAGATGTGCAGACTGAATATGCAAGACAGACAGAGGGACTTCTGGGTCAGATGGGAAGATATGCTCCTGCTTCGCCTGATGTTCTTGAGCATATGTCATGGTCTTCAGAGGAGCTTGAATCTATAGAGGAAGCCATGGCGGAGATACGTGAGATACCAATAATACCTGCATCTTATGCAGTTACAAGAAATATTATGAACGCCTTCCGTGACACAGTAAATAACGGCGCAAACGGAAGAGATACCCTTATGTGGTATAACCGTGATATCAATGATGAGATCGCCCGGAAGAGGAAAGTCATGGGAGGACAGACAGATGACTGAAACACTCAGAGCAATAAAGAAAAACAGAGGAGCATATCTCATGATACTGCCCTTTATGCTGCTGTTTACGGTGTTTACGGTTATCCCGGTAATAATGTCCCTGCCTGTAAGCTTTACTGATTTTAACATGGTGCAGCCGCCGAAATTTACAGGACTTTCAAACTACGGTGCATTATTCATGTCGGACAAGATATTTATACAGTCCATACGTGTAACCATAATTGTTGCAGTGTTCACAGGCCCTGTAAGCTATATTCTTTGTTTTCTGCTTGCATGGCTTATCAATGAGATGCGCCCTGTCCTCAGAACCATATTTACCCTTATATTTTACATACCTTCAATGGCAGGCATATACACAGTGTGGAAAATAATATTCAGCGGTGATTCCCACGGATATCTGAATTCCTTTCTGCTGGATATGGGATTTATCACCGCACCGATACAGTGGCTTACAGACGGCTCCTATGTTCTGGGAGCCACAATAGTTGTGCAGATGTGGGTAAGCCTTGGAGCAGGATTTCTTGCCCTCAGCGCAGGCTTTCGGAGCATTGACCGTACACTGTATGAAGCAGGCGCAATAGAGGGCATAAAGAACCGCCGGCAGGAGCTTGTATATATAACGATCCCGGCAATGGCACCTCAGCTTATGTTTGCGGCGGTTATGCAGATAGTAAGCTCCTTTGCGGCAGGAACTGTTTCCCAGAATCTTGCCGGACTTCCCAGCACGGATTACAGGGCACACACTCTTATGAATCATGCCTGCGATTATGGCTGGATACGCTATGAAATGGGCATGGCTTCAGCTATATGTATGATACTTTTTGTTGTTATGTATCTGCTCAGCCGGCTCATAGGCAGAGTTCTCGGAAAATACTCAGACTGATTGTGATATTACCGCTGAAAGGAGGAAAAGGCATGGTACATTCAAGGCGGAGAACCCTTGGTACAATAGGAATATTTATTTTTCTGGCACTGCTTGGTCTGTTCATGCTGCTTCCTATATATCTGGCAGTGGTAATGTCGGTAAAGCCGGTGCAGGAATTTTTTATATTCCCGCCGAAGCTCTATGCTATGGAGCCTACTCTTTCAAATTATAAGGATATGTTCAGCATATGCAGTGATCTGAATGTACCATTTTCCAGATATGTTTTCAACAGTGTAATGGTGACTGCCGCCGTTACGGGAATGCAGGTTGTATTTTCCGCCATGGCAGGCTTCTGTCTTGCAAAGGTGAAATTTCCCGGAGCAAAGCTGCTTAACAGCATTGTAGTTATATCACTGCTTTATCAGAGCAGCGTTACAGGCATAATGCAGTACATAGTAATGGCGAAAATAGACATGATAAACACATTTTCAGCCCTTGTATTTCCCTATGCGGCATCGCCCTTGTGCCTTTTTCTTATGCGGCAGTCCATAAGCCAGATGCCGGATTCTGTAATAGAAGCGGCAAAGGTTGACGGTGCAGGACTTTTCCGTACCTGCTGGCAGGTGGTTATGCCGAATCAGAAACCTGCACTTATGACAGTGGTGATATTCGCCTTTCAGTCAGCATGGAATATTCAGGGCGGTTCCTTTGTGTTTGATGAATCCCTTAAAACCCTGAGCACAGCAGTACAGCAGGCAGCTCAGGCAGGCATAGCAAGGGCAGGCGTGGCAATGGCGGCGGCAGTATTCATGCTGATTCCTCCTGCGGTGATTTTTATGCTTGCCCAGAGGCACATCATAGACACAATGGCACATTCCGGCATAAAGGAATAACCGTACAGGATACTAAACGAAAGGAGCGGCGTAAGTGAACAGAATACTTAAAATGGTAATTCCTGCTGTATTTATGCTGCTGCTTTTTATCACAGGAACTATCGCATCAGCACAGGAGAATTACAATACCTACACTTATGACAGCAACGGAGAAGCAGTGCCCTCCCAGGCAGGATACAGACCGGTGCGTTCAGTCAGCGGAACAGAGCTTGGCTGCGGAGAATTCAGCGAGCCTTCTGATATATACAAAGGCGGCGACGGACGCTTTTATATAGCGGATAAGGGAAATAACCGCATAGTCTGTGTAAATGAGGATTTTACAAGGGCGGCAGAAGAATATACAGTTTTTATGGATAAGGGACAGGAAACTTCTCTGAATGCTCCGGAAGGAGTGTTCGTATCTGACAGCGGACTTATGTACATAGCAGATACAGGAAATTCACGTATAATTGTATCTGATCCGGAGGGAAATGTCCTTCATATAATTACAAAGCCGGATTCTCCGGTCTATGATAACGAAACCT
>JBJERG010000081.1:0-7729 GCA_051882155.1 Ruminococcus sp. | reverse complement strand
ATAAATAAAGAAAGAAATAAACTACATTTTTCTCCATTGATTATATTTTCAATTATTTGTATTGTTCTATATTTTCTTGGGTGGATTTTATACTATAATGGCATTACTAATGCACTTGTGATATTATCTTTGACACTTCCGCCTTGTCTTGCATTTATCTTTTTTGCACTGGATAGAAATAATATCATAGCAGCTGCTCCTGCTGTCTGTTTTACTATTTGTCATTTGATATATGGAATAGTCAATTTTATATTGTAAATTCTGATTTGTCAAACTAAACAAGCAAGCTGGTATTTCAAAGCCAAAAATTCACAGTATTTCAAAGGTTAAATTCCGGAAAAAAGCTTGACAAAAACGCAGATTTAGTATATAATAAATCTTGTACTGTCAGAGAGACCGGTTAGTATCTTGCGAAATACCGGCAGTGCAGTCTGACCCAACTGCCCTCTGCCTGGTTTTCCGATGCGTAAATCCGCATACGGAAACGAAGATATTTTTGATAGAAATTCAGGAGGAATTGACTATGGCAACAACTATGCCTAAGGCTTCAGAAGTAAGCCGCAAGTGGTATATCATTGATGCAGAAGGCAAGCCGCTGGGACGTGTTGCAGCACAGGCTGCTCACATTCTTAGAGGCAAGCACAAGACTACTTTCGCCCCCCACGTTGACTGCGGTGATTTCGTTATCGTTATCAACTGTGACAAGGCTGTTCTTACAGGCAAGAAGCTTGAGCAGAAGTTCTATTACTGGCACACAGGTTGGATCGGCGGTCTGAAGAAGACTCAGTACAAGGAAATGATGGCTGAGCATTCTGATGAAGCTATGAAGATCGCAATCAAGGGCATGCTCCAGCACAATAAGCTTGGCGCAGCTCAGCTGACTCGTCTGCGTACCTACAAGGGCGCTGAGCACAAGCAGGCTGCACAGAAGCCGGAAGTTTGTGAATTCTAAGGAAGGGAGCATAAAAAATGTACGAATCTAAGGTTAAATATTATTATGGTACAGGCAGAAGAAAGCATTCTGTTGCAAGAGTAAGACTCTATCCCGGTACCGGCAATATCACTATCAACGGCAGAAGCATTGATGATTACTTCGGCCTGGATACTCTTAAGCTGATCGTTCGTCAGCCTCTGGCTCTCACTGAGAACCTTGAGTCTATGGACATCGTTTGCACTGTTACAGGCGGCGGCGTTACCGGTCAGGCCGGTGCTATCCGTCACGGCGTTTCCCGTGCTCTGCTGGAATTCAATCCGGAGCTCCGTCCTGTCCTCAAAAAGGCTGGCTTCCTCACTCGTGACCCGAGAATGAAGGAAAGAAAGAAGTACGGTCTCAAGGCTGCCCGTCGTGCTCCGCAGTTCTCAAAGAGATAACAAATCGTCAATTATTTGGCTGCATTATGTTATTTCTACGAGTTCAAGAAGCTGTTTGGACAACTTCTGGACAACTAAAAAAGTATTTTTATCGCCCTGTTTCAAGCAGGGCGATTTTTTATGCTGATGCAGTTATGAATCACGTTATAATTCTTTCCGGTATGTTCTACAGATTCAGTTCCTTCTTATTTGTTCTGCCAAGAATATAGTCAACCGAAACATTGTAAAATTCGGACAAAATCAGCAGGTACTCTACTGGTATGGTCTGAAATCCTCTTTCATATCTTGAGTATACTGTCTGGCTTGTATGAAGCAGTGCTGCAATCTGAGTCTGGTTCATGTCCATATCCTCTCTTAAATCTCTCAGCCTTTGAAAATACACAAATATCATCTCCTGTTTATGTCAATATTTACCGAAAAAATTAGTACCAATCGGTACTATTGACTTTAACATATATTTGTGCTATAATGTGAATATTAGTACTAATAAGTACTAAAAAACTGATTCGGAATGCGATAACAAAGAAAAATGGAGGAAGAAAGTATGGCACGTGCACCATTATGTTGTCCAATGTGCAATAATTCTGCAACATGGAAAAAGGTTGATACAGCAAAAAAAGGTTTTTCTGTCGGGAAAGCAGCAGTTGGTGGACTTTTATTAGGTCCTGTAGGTTTAGTAGGAGGCGCTTTAGGTAAAAAGAAATCAGCCTATTATTGTGGTAAATGTGGCTTTAGTCATGAATATGATGGTTAATTACATAGGTCTTGATGAGATTATCATCAAGACCTTGTTTTTTGTACAAATGCACCGCACAATTAGCAGTGACTAATGCTGTTACAGAAGCCGAAAAAAAGCTGCTGCAGGAATAAACCTTGCAGCAGCCTTTTATTTTAATTAATGTCAATCCGTTATAATAGCTTAACCCATTACAACCTCAACTGTATGTTCGCCGCCCTCGGGGAATACAGGAAGAACATTGCCCTCGATAGCATTGCCGTCAACAGTTACAGACTTAACACCCTTGCAAACGTGGTCAGGGTTCTTAACAGTAACATTGTATGTAGCACCACGGAACTTACGTGTAGCAGTCATGCCGTCCCACTCGTGAGGAATGGAAGGATCGATCTTCAGACCATCCCAATCCGGACTGATACCCAGAATGTACTGGGAAATAGCAACCATGTTCCATGCAGCAGTACCTGTCAGCCAGGAGTTCTTGCCCTGACCGAAGTGGTTGCCCGGCTTGCCGATGTCAGAACCTGCATCCTTACCACCGATCATCTGACCGTATACATAAGGCTCAGTCTTGTGAATATCAGATGTTTCCTCAGTGAATGCAGGAGCGATCTTGCTGTAGTATTCAAATGCCTTGTCGCCGTGACCTACATAAGCCTCAGCACAGATGATCCATGCGTTGTTATGTGTGAAGATACCTGCGTTCTCCTTATAACCGCCGGGATATGTGGAGATTTCACCGTACTGGATATAGTACTTTGTAAATGCAGGGTTATTCAGAACCAGACCGAAATCAGTGTTCAGATACTTGTCGATAGCGTTAAGGGTCTTGATGTCTGCGCCCTCTTCCTTACCGATTTCAGACATAACTGCAAAGCCCTGAGGTTCGATGAAGATCTTACCCTCTTCGCATTCCTTGGAGCCCATCTTAGCGCCTGTGGAGTCATATGCTCTCAGGAACCAGTCACCGTCAAATGCGTGATCCATAACGTTCTTCTTCATCTTGTCGATCTCAGCCTGTGCAGCAGCAGCCTCATCGTCCTTGCCCAGATGCTTCAGAATAGCAACGTAGTTCGGGCCTGTGTATGTAAAGAGTGTAGCAACCATTACAGACTCAGCAACCTTGGAGTAACCGCCCTCAGCAGCAAACTTCGGGTTTGTGTATGTCTGGAAGCTTTCGCCCGGTGTATCGGAGTAGCATGACAGGTTGATGCAGTCATTCCAGTCAGCACGCATAGCCAGCGGCAGACCGTGAGGACCGAGATTGTTTACGATCTTGTAGAATGAAACCTTGAGGTGATCCAGCATAGGCTGAGCCTTTGACTCATCGTTGTCGTAAGGTACCATTTCGTCCAGAATGCCCCAGTCGCCTGTTTCCTTGATGTATGCGGAAACGGAAAGGATCATCCACAGCGGGTCATCAGAGAAGTCGCCGCCGATGTCGGAGTTGCCCTTCTTTGTAAGAGGCTGATACTGGTGATAGCAGCCGCCGTCCGGAAGCTGTGTAGATGCAATGTCAATGATTCTCTGTCTTGCACGATCCGGAATCTGGTGTACAAAGCCGAGAATATCCTGGTTGGAGTCACGGAAGCCCATGCCTCTGCCGATACCGGATTCAAAGTAGGAAGCAGAACGTGACAGGTTGAATGTAACCATACACTGATACTGGTTCCAGATATTTACCATACGGTTTACCTTGTCATCGGGAGTATCAACATTGAGAATGCCCAGGAGAGAATCCCATGCAGCCTTCAGTTCAGCAAGACCAGCAGCAACCTTTTCAGGAGTGTTGTACTTCTCCATCATTTCGAGAGCCTTTACCTTATTGATTGTCTTGCCGTCAGCCTCAAACTTCTGGTCAACAGGCATTTCAACATAGCCCAGGATAAATACTAAAGTCTTGGACTCGCCGGGAGCAAGTGTGATTTCCTTATAATGAGAAGCAATAGGTGACCAGCCGTCAGCAAATGAATTTGTTGCCTGACCAGCTTCAACAGCCTGAGGATTATGGAAGCCGTTATACAGACCGATGAAGGAATCTCTGTCTGTATCGTAACCGTCGATTTCGTCATTTACAGTGTAGAATGCGAAATGGTCACGTCTGTCTCTGTATTCTGTCTTATGATAAATAGTGGAACCGCAAACCTCTACACGGCCTGTGGAGAAGTTTCTCTGGAAGTTTGTGCAGTCGTCCTGAGCGTCCCACAGACACCATTCAGCGAATGAGAAGAGCTTGAATGTCTTTGTTTCGCTGCTTTCGTTAGTGATAACCAGCTGCTGAACTTCGCCTGCATAGTTCTGAGGAACGAAGAATGTAGCCTCAGCCTTCAGACCATTTTTAGCACCTGTGATAATGGTATAACCCATACCGTGACGGCATTCATAAGCGTCCAGCTCTGTCTTTACAGGTGACCAGCCGGGATTCCAGATAGTACCATTGTCATTGATGTAGAAATAACGTCCGCCCATGTCGATTGGAACGTTGTTATAACGATAACGTGTGATTCTGCGAAGACGTGCATCCTTGTAGAAGCTGTAGCCGCCTGCTGTGTTGGAGATCAGTGAGAAGAACTCCTGTGTGCCCAGGTAGTTGATCCAAGGATATGGAGTTCTGGGATTCTGAATGACGTATTCCTTGTTTGCGTCATCAAAGTAACCGAATTTCATAGTAAAGCTCCTTTTGTTATTGTATTTGTGATTATAAGACCGGACAAACCGGTATTGTTATTATTATACCATAAATTTATTATAATGGCAACCATTTTTGAAATTTTCCTTTGTTTCATTTATGAGAAATTTTCCTTTGTTTTTTGTAGATAATGCCCTATATGTAACCGCTGTATTTCGTTAATATTATTTATTTTGCGGAAAAGGAATATTATTGGCAATGAGAAATATAATTTGCAGAAAAAAAGCTGCCGCAGCATTTGTGCCGCAGCAGCAGAAGTGATTGTTTCATGCAGACATTTATCTTATCTGTCCGCAGCCGTCAATAATGTACTTAACGGTAGTCAGTTCATTGAGTCCCATAGGACCTCTTGCATGGAGCTTCTGCGTGGAGATTCCGATTTCCGCACCGTATCCGAATTCACCGCCGTCAGTGAAGCGTGTTGAAGCGTTTACATAAACTGCCGCTGCGTCAACCTCTCTCTTGAAACGTTCAGCCGCATCCAGATCCTTTGTGATAATACATTCAGAATGCTTTGTGCTGTATTTTGCTATATGGGCAAGAGCTTCATCGATACATGAAACCACCTTCACAGAAAGCTTGTAGTCGTTGAATTCCGTGTCATAGATTTCCTCTGTGGCAGGAAGTACGCATTCGCCCAGAATACGGGCAGTTTCCTCGTCACCGTAAATTACAACGTCATGGGCGTCCAGAGCAGTCTTTATCATAGGAAGAAGCTTTTCCGCAACCTCTTCGTGAATAACCAGTCCTTCAATGGCATTGCAGACGGAAGGACGCTGAGTTTTTGCGTTATCCACAATATTCACAGCCATTTTGAAGTCCTCTTCATTCGGCAGGCACTTGTCTATGTACACATGGCAGTTTCCTGCGCCTGTTTCTATTACAGGAACGGTTGCCTGCTTTACAACAGCCTGAATAAGACCTGCGCCGCCTCTGGGAATGAGAACATCAAGATAACCGTTAAGCTTCATCATATCCGCCGCAGTTTCTCTGGAGGTATCCGCCACCAGCTGAATGCAGTCTGCCGGCAGACCTGCGGAGCTTACAGCCTCACGCATAATATTTGTAAGGCAGGTGTTGGAATGAATGGCTTCCTTTCCTCCACGGAGAAGGACTGCATTGCCTGCTTTCAGACAGAGGGTAGCGGCGTCAACGGTAACATTAGGGCGTGACTCAAAAATAATGCCGATACATCCAAGAGGAACACGTGTTTTGAGAATGCGAAGACCGTTAGGGCGTACAGAGCCGGAAATAACAGCTCCGATTGGGTCGTCCATAGCGATAAGCTCTCTTACAGCGTCGGAAATGCCCTTTATACGTTCAGGAGTAAGACGAAGTCTGTCCTGCATGGAAGCACTCATGCCATTTTCAGCGGCGGCATTAAGGTCGAGAGCGTTGGCATTTATAATTTCATCGGTTTTGTTAATAATCGCATCAGCAATTGAGCGAAGAGCAGAATTCTTCATTTCCGGTGAAGCGGCGGCAATTTTAGCCGAAGCTGCCTTTGCCTTTGCACCGAGAGTCTGAGCGTAATTCATGTGAATGCACCTGTCTTTCCTTAGTTATTTCCGGATCCTTTTGCAAGGAATACCGTACCTGTTGCCTTGTTGTCGAAGAGATCGTAAAGCTTGTAGGGATCTCTGCCATTCATGATAACCATGTCAATGCCGGCGTCTGTGGCAATTTTAGCGGCGTTAAGCTTTGTAGTCATTCCGCCTGTTCCGAGAGATGAACCTGCGCCGCCTGCCATTTCCATAATTCTTGAATCTATCTTTTCAACTACAGGTATGACCTCTGCATCCGGGTTGCTGTGAGGATCGGCGGAATACAGTCCGTCAATATCCGACAGAATTATGAGAATATCTGCGTCAGCGATAGTAGCAACCATTGCAGCCAGAGAGTCGTTTTCGCCTATTTTAAGTTCAAGTTCGTCAATTGCAACGGTGTCGTTTTCGTTTACAACCGGGATAACGCCCATTTCCAGAAGCTTTCCCAGTGTATTCTGAACGTTTGACAGTCCGTTTGTGAGAATGTGCTTAGTAAGCAGTATCTGAGCCACAGTAACGCTGTATTTGCTGAACATATCGTCATAAATGTGCATAAGCTCACACTGACCCACAGCGGCAATTGCCTGCTTTGATGGCGTATCATCAGGCTTTTTTGTAATATTCAGCTTGCCCATACCCATGCCGACAGCACCGGAGGAAACCAGAATAAGTTCCTTTCCGGCATTGTGAAGATCCGCAAGGACCTGAACCAGATTTGTCATTCTGCGGATATTCAGCTTGCCTGTTTTATGTGTAAGGGTAGATGTTCCCAGTTTAATTACGATTCGTTTTTTTGAAGAAATGTCCGGCATAAAATGCAGCCTCTTTCATTTATTTATTTAACAACATTTTTCGGATTGCCCTCTGTGAATGCTCTCAGATTATCAAGGGCAATACCCAGAAGCCGCCTTCTTGTTTCCAGAGGCGACCATGCAATATGAGGAGTTATGATGCAGTTCGGCAGATCTTTGAGCGGTGTATTTTCACTCATAGGCTCACATTCCAGCACGTCCAGTGCCGCAGCCGCAGGTTTTCCTTCCTTCAGTGCTTCAGCAAGGGCATACTCGTCTGCTATTGCACCTCTTGCGGAATTGACAAGAAGTGCCGTTGGCTTCATAAGAGCAAGATTTTCCCGTGAAATAAGACCTTTTGTCTGCGGGGTCAGCGGAGTATGAACAGTCAGAACATCTGCTCTTGAAAACGCCTCTTTGGTAGTTACGATCTCATAAGGGCAGTCAGAGGGTACAGAACGTGTATTTACAATAACCTCCATGCCAAAGGCACTGCCGATTTCGGCAACCTTTCTTCCAATGCTGCCGAAGCCGATTATCGCAAGGGTTTTTCCGCTGAGTTCGTATGTTGGAAAGGGAAAATAGGAAAATGAAG
>JBJERG010000080.1:0-1739 GCA_051882155.1 Ruminococcus sp. | reverse complement strand
TTCACCCTTCAATAAAGAAAAGCATGGCTCATATAAAAGAATGCCGGAGCTTATCCGCATGGCGCAGAAAGCGAAAAACTGCTTTAAGAATAAATAAGCTTCTGGAAGAAAATCTGCGGCAGCGAAATGCGCTGTGCAATAAATTAAATACAATTTTGGACAAACTTTCAGCATATTCAGCAAACACTCCCTGCGAAACAGTAAAAAGCTATTTTATGAAGAATTTAAGCGCTCTTGCAGAATGTATGAATGCAAATCAGCTGAATACCCTTTATATTAATTTCAACAAAAAACTTCTTTCACGCTGCAAGCCGTCAGACAAAAAATATATATCAACTAAACGTATTATTGATGAATGTACTCAGTACAGAACAGAGCTAAAACGATATCATTATTCATTTCTGAGGCTTCTCAGAATATACAGCCTTCATATGGGCAATGATTTAGTGAAGAAGGGCGTGATTCAGTATGCTGCTGATATCAATATGCTTACCTGTAAGGAAGCCTTTTCTCAGGAGGGCGTATTAAATTCTCATATACAGAAAACTATATGCAAAAGAAAAGAAAAGTTTACCTGGTATAAGAGTATGCCCGGATTCACACAGCTTATCTTTAACGAATCTGGTATCTGCTCTGCTCCTATAGGAAAAGTGGATCTTATCTGCTCAGTAACGGAAAAAAGTCACATCAGAGGATGCGGACTTAACTTAGAAAAAGCTGAGTTTCCTGCTGAAATATGTGAAAGAAGCATTCTCCCGAAAATGTGCGACCCTAAAAAAATTTATGTTGTAAATAAATTCCCTGTGATATCTGAAAGCGTCAGATTAGGCGGACTTATCATTGCAGAGAATCCTGCATTTGAAAATATGGTTCCTCATTTAATAGATTACAGTTTCCCTGTGATATGCGGTGCAGAACACGCACTGTCAATAATCAAAAACGGTGATATTGTTTCAATGGACAGCTCCAGCGGCAATATAAACATAAATCATAAACACATAGCATAGCTCTGTTAACAGCAAAGGGACCGCTGCGGATTTAAGTCTTGCAGCAGTCCCCTATTTTTATTTACAGTATTGTTAAGGCAGGATGCTGCCTTAATTGAATGAAATGAGCTTTTGTGCGATATCGTAGCCATGAACTGCTATCTTGCGTCCTACACTTCCTGGAATCATGGTAAGTCCGCTTAATGTCAGTCCTCTCAGATAATAATAAATATTCGGATCATATTCCTTAACATCAGCCCAGAGCCTGCGTCTTTTTTCAAGAGCTTCTTCAGTACCGATCTTCAGCAGATATATATTTGAAATTGTCATCATTATTGACAGATATCTGAGCTGGTACATTTCAAGCTTTCTTGATACACTTCTGCATTTTCTCATATCAATATTTTTCAGAAGATACTCTGTTATGTACAGCTGCTGATCAATTCTGCTGATATGAACAGATTCATTTACCGACTGATCCTCTCTTCCGATAAAATAATGATACAAATCAAGGTCAAGGTAGCAGATTCTCTTCACCAAATGCAGTGGCTGACAGGTGAAAATATTGTCAACGTAAAACATATGCTCCGGCAGAACAAGTCCGGATTCCCGCAGTATTTCCGTGCGGAAATAAAGTGCGTGCATAATAAGGTACTGAGAGGGCTTCCATATTCCCATGTCATTCCATGTGGAAAGCTTGCCGTGCCTGAATATATTCTTATAGCTTGTTTTGTGATTCTTTTCAGGCTCATA